>NZ_JBCLVN010000027.1:0-97645 GCF_039548315.1 Cellulomonas olei | reverse complement strand
CGGCCCCGCCGGCGCCGGCCGACGGGCGGCGGCCCCGGGGCACGGCGCGCTGAACCCTGCGGGGCGCAGCCGGCCCACCCCTCGGGGCGAGGCGCGCCCACCCCTCGGGCCCGCCGGGGTCCGCCGGCCGTGCCGCGCGGCGGCGTCAGGCGCCGAGGCGCTCCTTCACCTGCACCAGCGACGGGTTCGTCGCCGCGCTGCCGTCCGGGAACAGCACGGTGGGCACCGTCTGGTTGCCGCCGTTGACCTGCTCGACGAACGCCGCGGCGTCCGGCTGCTGCTCGATGTCGACCTCGCTGTACGCGATGCCCGCGGAGTCGAGCTGCGTCTTGAGCCGGCGGCAGTAGCCGCACCAGGTCGTCGAGTACATCGTCACGGTGCCCGCGGCGGGCAGGTCCTGCGTGGTGGTCATCGTCAGCCTTCGTCGGTCGGTCGGTCGTGCCACCGGGGCAACGCCGGGGGGCCGCGTCATCTTCCCGGACCTGGGGACGACGGCGCGACCTGTCGGTGCGGGGTGCGAGGATCGGGGCGATGCCTGCCGACGACCTGCTCGACGCCCTCGACCCCGACCAGCGCGAGGTCGCCCGTGCGCTGACCGGGCCGGTGTGCGTGCTCGCGGGCGCGGGGACGGGCAAGACGCGCGCCATCACCCACCGCATCGCGTACGGCGTGCGGACGGGGGCGTACGCGCCGACCAGCGTGCTCGCGGTGACGTTCACCGCGCGCGCCGCGGGCGAGATGCGCACCCGGCTGCGGGACCTCGGCGTCGCGGGCGTCCAGGCGCGGACGTTCCACTCCGCCGCGCTGCGCCAGCTCCGCTACTTCTGGCCGAAGGTCGTGGGCGGGGCCGTGCCGTCCGTCCTCGCGCAGAAGGCGCCCGTGGTCGCCGACGCCTGCCACCGGCTGGGCCTGGCGGTGGACCGCGTCTCGGTGCGGGACCTCGCGTCGGAGATCGAGTGGGCGAAGGTCTCGCGCATCACCGCCGAGGACTACGTGCGCGCGGCAGCCGCCGCGGACCGGCCCGCGCCGGCGGGGCACGACCACCACGCGGTCGCGCGGCTCATCACGGCGTACGAGGACGCCAAGGACGCGCGCGGCGTCATGGACATGGAGGACATCCTCTGGCTGCTCGCCGGGATGCTGGTCGAGAACGGCGCCGTCGCCGACGAGGTGCGGCGCCAGTACCGCCGGTTCGTCGTCGACGAGTACCAGGACATCTCCCCGCTGCAGAAGTTCCTGCTCGAGCAGTGGCTCGGCGGGCGCGACGAGCTGTGCGTGGTCGGCGACCCGAGCCAGACGATCTACTCGTTCGCCGGCGCGACGCCGCACTACCTGACGCGGTTCACCGCCGAGCACCCGCAGGCCCAGGTCGTGCGCCTCGTGCGCGACTACCGCTCGACGCCCCAGGTGGTCGGGCTCGCGAACGAGGTGCTGCGCCGGGCCCCGAAGGACCGCTCCGCGCGCTGGGAGCCGCTGGAGCTCGTCGCGCAGCGGCCGTCGGCGGGCCCGGTCCGGTTCGCCGTGTACGACGACGACGAGGCGGAGGCCGCCGGCGTCGCGACCCGCATCGGGCGGCTGGTCGCCGCCGGGACGCGGCCCAGCGAGATCGCGGTGCTGTACCGCACCAACGCGCAGTCCGAGGCGTTCGAGCAGGCGCTCGCCGCGGTGGGCATCGGGTACGTGCTGCGCGGCGGCGAGCGGTTCTTCGCCCGGCAGGAGGTCCGCGACGCGATCGTGCGGCTGCGCGGCGCGGCGCTCGCGGCGGACCCGGAGACCCCGATGCCGGAGACCGTCCGCGACGCGCTGCGGTCCGCCGGCTGGTCCGACGAGCCGCCCGCGGCGCGCGGTGCGTCGCGCGAGCGGTGGGACACCCTGCACGCGCTGGTGGCGCTCGCGGACGACCTCGCGGCGGCCGCCGCGCGCACCGGCGGAACGGCGACCGTCGCCGACCTCGTCGCGGACCTCGACGAGCGCGCGGCCGCGCAGCACGCCCCCACCGTCGAGGGCGTGACGCTCGCCTCGCTGCACGCCGCCAAGGGCCTCGAGTGGGACGCCGTGTTCCTCACGGGCCTGTCCGAGGGACTGGTCCCGTGGGCGTCGGCCGACACGGCGGGCGACGTCGCGGAGGAGCGGCGGCTGCTCTACGTCGGCATCACCCGCGCCCGCGCGCACCTGGAGCTCTCGTACGCGCGGTCGCGCACGCCGGGTGGGCGGGCCACGCGCCGCCGCTCCCGGTTCCTGGACGGCCTGTGGCCGCAGGAGGGCCGCGCGCGGTTCGGCGACGGACGGGCCCGCTCGGCCCCGCGCCTCACCGGGGACGCGGACCCCGAGCTGCTCGCCGCGCTGCACGCGTGGCGCGCCGACCTCGCGCGCCGCACGTCGAAGCCGTCGTACACGGTGCTCGGGGACGCGACCCTCGCGGCGATCGCGGAGCTGCGGCCGTCGAGCGTGCCCGAGCTCGCGCGCGTGCAGGGCATCGGGCCGGCGAAGATCGACCGGTACGGGCCGGAGCTGCTCGCGCTCGTCGCCGGGCGCGGTGGTGGAGCGGGCGCGTCCGGGGCCTCCGGAGCCCCGGCGGACGGTGTGACGACGTCGCGCTGAGGGGGCCGGACGGGGGACCTGCGGGTCCCGCCGGAAGTTTCTCCGGTAATTCGGTTGTGCGCCCCGGGCGGGCCCCTCTACGGTGATCGAGTCCTGATGGAAGGCCGCGCTGTGCGAGCAGCCGGCCCGCGAACCCGGAGGAGGTGAGGTGCGGTGAAGATCATGATCAACGAGATCGGCGTGGGCGCGTTCGCGCTGCCGTACCTGGCACCGACCCCCGGCACGCACCAGGGGACCACTGTGTCCGCCGCCGTCCGCGGCACCGGCTTCGGCCCGGCGCTCGGCGGCGCTCCCCGGCTGCGCAAGCGCGATCTGTCGCTCGCCCCCGACTCCCTCCCTGGAGGTCCGGTCATCTGAGTCGATGACCGAGCCGACCAGGCCGTGGAGTCCACCGGATTCCACGGCCTTCGTCCTTCTCCCGCTGCGGGAGGGGCGAGACGCGGGATCCACCCGCTCCCTCGTCTCACCTCGTCAGTCATCAGGAGGACACCGTGCGGCTCACCACGCTGCTCGACACGGTCAACCAGGGCGGTTCCGGACCCTGGCCCCCCGCCGAGAACGCCAGCGCCGCCGACGTGCAGTTCGACGCCCTCGTCGCCGGGCTCATCCCGTGCCGGTCGAACGACCCGGAGCTCTGGTTCGCCGAGCGCACCGCCGAGGTCGAGCAGGCCAAGGCGCTGTGCCGGACCTGCCCGCTGCTCGAGGGCTGCCTCGCCGGCGCCGTGGAGCGCCAGGAGCCGTGGGGCGTCTGGGGCGGGGAGGTCTTCGTCGGGGGCCAGGTCGTCGCCGTCAAGCGCGGCCGCGGCCGGCCCCGCAAGGACGCCAGCCCGGCGGCCTGAGAACCGGCGGCCGTCCGCCGTGTCACGTCGCGAGGGCGGCGCACCCGCAGTCCGGGTGCGCCGCCCACCGTCGTCTCCGGGGCTCCACCGCCGGCAGCGCGACCTCGTAGCGGGCGCCCGCCGTCCGCGGCGTCCCGCCGTCCAGGTGGGTCAGCACCTCCGCCGTCGCGAGCCCGGCGGCGACGTGCGCGAGCGCAGCGGGGACGCCCGCGCGGTCGCCCCGCTCGCGGAGGCCGAGCTGGGCGAGCACCAGCGGCCACGCCGGGTCGGCGTCGGCGTGGTGCAGGTCGAGGCAGCGCACGCACGCCAGCCCGGACCCCGGCCGCACGAACGGCCCGACGAGCGCGTCGGCCTCCCGCAGGACGACCGCCAGGTGCGGGACGCCGGTGGTCAGCAGGTGCAGCGCGGTGCCGGGGTCGGCGACGTCCGCGGCCACGGTCACGGCGACGTCGGGTGCCGTGCGACCGGCCGGCCGCAGCCGCACGTGCGGGGCGGCCGCGCGCAGCAGGCCGGCGGCCACCTCGTCCCGGGGCCGGCCGACGTCCGCCTCGCCCGCGCCCGTGCCGACGTCGGACGGGCGGACCGGGGCGGCGTCGTCGAGGACGAGCGCACCGACACCCGCCGCCGCGAGCGACTGCGCCAGGGCGAGGCCCGTGCGACCGAGCCCGGCGACGGCCACCGTCGCGCGGGCCCGGGCACGCAGGACGTCCCCGCCGTCCTCGTGCGCGCGGGTCAGGGCGTAGGCGTGCACGTCCGGCGCCGATGCCGGGAGCACGCGGGCCTCACGCGGGCGCCGGGGCCGGAGCGTGCCGGCCGCGGCGAGGTCCTCGAGCAGCTCGGCGGGCAGCCACGGGTCGAGCCGGCGGTCGCCGGCGCGTGCCAGCCGGTCCGCCTGCTCGGGCGTCAGCCCGCTGACCCGGACCGCCCAGCGGGTGTCCGTGCCGAGCTGCACCTCGTCCGGTGCGCGCCGGACCACGCGGAGCCCCGCTCTGAGCTGCACGGCGTCCCACCCCCGTCCCGTCGGTCACCACCACGGTGGCACGCGGGACGGGGGGTGGAGCCGTCGTCCACAGGACGGGTCGGTCAGGCCTTGCCGAGGATGCGGTTCAGCTTGGTGCCGCACACCGGGCACGTCGCCTTGGCCATGCGGCGCCCGGACTCGGACACGACGACCTCGCCCTCGGCCTGGCGCTTCTCCTTGCACTTCACGCAGTAGAACTCGCCGGCGTAGGTCTCGGCCATGTCGCACTCCTCGTCTCGTGGTGGCACGCCGGGAGCCCGGCGCCCGGGCCAGTATCCACGCCACCGGGGTGGTCCGGCAGGAGTTCCGGCCCGCCGGACCCGGGACGTCGCTCGATCGCCCGACCCCGACCGGCTACCGTGCTGGTCGTGCAGCCGTCGAGGGAGCACCACCCGGTGCCGGGCGTCCCGGCTGCCTCGGCCGCGCCCGGAGCCGCGCCGGCCGGCGACCCGGACCCCCGCCTCGGCCCCGTCGAGGTGCGCCGCTCGCGCCGCCGGTCGCGGACGGTGACGGCCTACCGCGAGGGCGGCCGGACGATCGTCGCCATCCCCGCCCGGTTCACGCGCGCGCAGGAGCGCGAGTGGGTGCGCCGCATGCTCGACCGGCTCGCCACGCAGGAGCAGCGCCGCCGGCCGTCCGACGACCAGCTCGTGCGGCGGGCGTCGGAGCTGTCGGCGCGCTACCTGGGCGGGCGCGCGGTCCCGTCGAGCGTGCGGTGGTCCGACAACCAGGGCCGGCGGTGGGGGTCCTGCACGGTGGCGGACGGCAGCATCCGGCTGTCCGACCGGCTGCGCGGCATGCCGTCGTGGGTGACCGACTACGTGCTGCTGCACGAGCTCGCGCACCTGCTGCACGCGGGGCACGGGCCGGAGTTCTGGGCCGAGCTGACCACGTACCCGCGCACGGAGCGGGCGCGGGGGTTCCTCGAGGGCTACTCGTTCGCCGAGCGCGCCCCCGGCGACCCCGTCGACGGGCCGGACGCGGAGCCCGAGCCGGACCCCGAGGCGGACTGAGCGCCGTTCACCGGCAGGCCTGCGGGCGGTCCACCTCGCCCGCCAGGCGCTCCCACTCGTCGTCGGACAGGGACGTCCCGCGCGTGGCGGTCGCGCAGACCCGGCCGAGCGCCCCCTCGACGGTGAGGTCCCACACCCGCGCCGTGCGGTCCGCGGCCGCCGCGGTGAGGTGCGTACCGTCGGGGGAGAACTCCACGCCGTACACCGTCCCGTCGGCGCCCGACAGGCTCGCCCAGCGGGTGGGGTGTGCGGGGTCCGTCACGTCCCACACCCGCACGGTCCCGTCGGTGCGGCCGACGGCCAGCCGGTGCCCGTCCGGGGAGAAGGCGGAGTTGGTGCCGTAGCCCTCACCCCATCGCAGCGGCGGGCCGAGCGGGTCGGGCGCGGCAGGGTCCTCCACGTCCCACAGCCACACCGTGCCGTCGTTGCCCGTGGCGGCGACGGTGCGGCCGTCCGGGCTGTACGCGGCGGAGTACACGTAGCCCGCCGGTCCGGTCACGGGGTCGCCCAGCGGTCGCGGGGCGGCGAGGTCGCGGACGTCCAGCAGCCGCACGGAGCCCGACAGCACGGCGGCGACCAGCGTGCCGCCGTCGGGGGAGAACGCCACCACGTACACGGCGCCGCCGAGGTCGCCCACCCGCCCGGTGGGCGTGGCGGGGAGACCGTCCGCGACGCCGCCGGAGAGGTCCCACGTCGTGACGGTCCCGTCGTCGGAGGACGCCGCGAGCCGCGTGCCAGTCGCGTCGAACGCCACCGTGTCGACCCAGTCGGTGTGGGCGTGCGCGGAGCCGAGCAGCACGGGGGCGCCGGGGTCGCGCAGGTCGTAGGCGTGGATCCCGCCCGTCGTGTCACCCACGACGGCGATGCCCAGGGCGTCCGAGACGGCCACGGCCCCGTCCAGCCGGGCGTCGCGCGGGGGTGCCGCGGACCCGCGGTGGCGGGCGCGGGCCGGGTCGGTGACGTCCCAGACGTGGACGCCGTCCGTCGTGCTGGTCACCACCAGCGGTGCGCCGGCCACCGTGCCGAAGGCGCCCTGCCCGGGGATGGACGCGAACCCGGCGAGCACCGGGCCCGGCTGCACCCACTCGCGCAGCACGCCGTCGGCCCCCGAGGCGTAGACCGCGCCGCCGTCGGGCGACCAGCGGGCGGCGAGCAGCGTGGTCGGGCTCGCCGCCCCGCCCGCGACGGCGCCCGTCGCCAGGTCCCAGACCCACAGCCGCTGGTCGGAGCCGGCGGCGGCCAGCAGCCCGCCGTCCGGGCTGAACGCCACGTCGTTCACCCACGACGCCGGACCGGTGAGCGTCGTGCCCACCTCGGGTGCCGCCGGGTCGCGGGCGTCCACGACGTGCACCACGCCGGCGGTCGTCCCGGCCGCCAGCGTCGTCCCGTCGGGGGACCACGCGAGGGCGGCGACGGGGGCCTCGCCGAGGGGCAGGCCCGGGGCGGCCGCGGCCGGGGCGGCGGGGTCGCGGACGTCCCAGAGGGTGAGCGCGCCGGTGGACCCACCCGCGGCGAGCACGCCGTCCCGGAGCGCGACCGCCTGGGTGGCGCCACCGGGCGCCACCGGCAGGACGGCGGCGGGCTCGGGCGCCGTCGGGCCGGTGCCGGGGCCGACGGTCCACAGGTGGACCGTCCCGTCGGACGCGCCCGCCGCGACCACCCCGTCGTCGACCGCGAGGTCGTACAGCGTCGCACCCGCCGCCGGCCCCGCGACGGGCAGCGGCCGGGGGTCGTCCGGGTCCTCGACCGACCAGGCGCGCAGCAGCCCCGCGTCGCCCCCGGCCAGCAGCCCGCGTCCGTCCGGCGTGAACGCGACCGCGTAGAGCGCGCCGTCGTCGACGGGCAGCTCGCCCACGGGGTGCGGCTCGTCGCCCAGCGCCCACAGCGCCACGGCCGACCCGTCGGTGGCCGCGGCGAGCAGCGCGCCGTCGGGGCTGACGGCGACGGCGTTGACGAGCGCGCCCACCGACCCGAGCCGGGCGGGGACGGCCGTGCCCGTCGTGGACAGCAGGGCGGACCGTGCCTCGAGGGTGCCGGCCGTCGCCAGCGCCGCGGCGGCCACCTGCGCGGACAGGTCGGGGTCCGTCGCGGCGAGCGACTGCGCCGTGACCGCGAGCTGCCGGGAGACCGCCAGGTCCCGCTCCCGCTCCCGGGTCCGGGACTGGGCCGCGGCAGCGCCTGCGAGCACCGCGGTGCTCACCGTGAGCACGGCGAGCCCGGCCGAGAGCACGCGGAGCCGGCGGGCCGAGCGCCGCTGCGCCGCAGCCTGCCGGTCCCGGGACCCGCGGCTCGCGTCGAGGTACGCGTTCTCGACGGCGGTCGCCGCCCCGCCCCCCGTGCGCCACGCCAGCGCCGCCTCGAGCTGCACACCGCGCAGCTCGAGGTCGGGGTCGCGGCCCGCGTCGTCCCAGTGCCGCGCGGCCTCCGCCAGCCGGCCGTGCAGCCGCAGCGCCTCCCTGTCGTCCTCGATCCACCCGGCCAGGCGGGGCCACGCCGTGAGCAGCGCCTCGTGCGCCAGGCGGACGTGCCCGCGGTCGGCGGTGAGCAGGCGCGCGGCGACGAGAGCGTCGACCACCTCCACGGTGGCGGCCCGGCCCGGGGCGTCCGCGGCGTCGCCGGCCGCGGACGTGCCCGCGAGGTCGTCCAGCGCGACCGGGCGGCCCGCGACGTGGTGGTCGCGCACGTGGACCAGGCCGAGCAGGACGCGCCGGGCGACCGCCAGCCGCTCCGGTGGCCAGCCCCCGACGACGCCCTCCGCCGTCTGGGCGATCGCCCCGCCCAGGCCGCCCACCGCCCGGTACTGCGCGAGCGTGAGCCGGCGACCGGACGCGGCGCGCCACGTCGCGTACAGCGCGTGGGACACCAGCGGCAGCACACCGGGGTCGAGCGTCCCGCGTCCCGCCGCCGAGGCGCCGGACGTCGCGTCGGCGACCAGCACGTCGACCAGGGCCTCCTCGACGTCCAGCCCGACGCGGCGGGCCGGCTCCTCGACGACGCGGCGCAGGTCGGCGGGCGTGAGCGGTGCCACCAGCACCGGCCGGTCCGCCAACCAGCGCGCCAGGCCGTCGTGCGCGAGGGCGCGGTCCACCACGTCGGCGCGCAGGCCGAGCACCACCGTCGTCCCGGCCGCGTGCAGCGCCCCGAGCCCGTCCAGCAGCGCCGCGCCCCCGTCCGGGGCGAGCAGCGCCTCCTCGAGCTGGTCGACCACGAGGACGCGCGCGCCCGTCGCCGCCACGAGGGCGTCCGGCGGCGGGTCGTCGCCCGGCGTGGTCACGACGGCCACGTCACCGGTCTCCCGCAGCCGCGCCACCAGCCCGGCGCGCAGCAGCGACGACTTGCCCGACCCGGAGGCGGCGAGCACCACGACCGGACCGGCCCCGGCGTCCGCGACCCGCGCCACCAGGTCGTCCACCGCGGCCTCCCGGCCGACGAACAGCGCCGCGTGCGCGACGTCGTACGGCGCCAGGCCGCGGTACGGCGCCTGCGCCGACGCCGGGCGCGGACCCGGGGCGCGGCGCAGCCGGCCGACGAGGGCCACCCACCCCGCGCGCTCCGGCTCCGGCACCCCGAGCGCGGCGAGCATCCGCTCGAACTGCCCCACGGTCGCCGGCTGCGGCAGGTGCCGGCCGGACAGGTAGCCTCCGGCGGTCCCCAGGGGCAGGCCGGCCAGCCGGGCCACGTCCCGCACGCTCAGCCCGGCGCGCTCCCGCAGCCCGGTCAGCGCCCGGGCGAGACCCGCGCGGTCGTCGACGGAGCCGGGGCCGCCGGGGAGGCCGCCGGACCGGCCCGACGCGTCCTGCCCGTCCCGGTCCTCCTGCGCGGCGGCGGGCTGCTCCTGTGCGGCGGCGGGGTGCTCCTGCGCGGCGGCGCGGGGCTGCGGCGCGGGTCCCGCGGGCACGTCCTCGGTGTCCATCGCGGCACACCGTACGTCCCGTCACGGGTCGGTCCCCGGGAGGTTGGGCCCAGGCCCGGGTGGCGGGAATGCCCGAACGGTCCCGAACGCCGCGCGAGGTTCCGCGCGCCGGTGCGCGCGGGTGACGCTGGGGGCGGCGTGGCCGGACGCCTGCGCCGCAGGGGGGCGTGGGCGCGGTCCCGTCAGGACGCCGGCAGCGCGCCGCCCGCGGACCGCCGGGCACGTGGCGCGCGGGCCGGGCCGGGGCCCCGCCGGGGACGCTCGTCGCCCCTCGTGACGCTCAGCGCGCCGCTCCGCCCCCGTCGGCGTCGCCGTCGCCGTCGCCGTCGGAGCCTCCGTCGGCGTCCGTGGTGCCGTCCGCCCCGGGCCGGTCCTCGGAGGTGCCCCCGCCGGTGGGTCCCGCGGTGCCCGTCCCGTCCTCGTCGAGGATCTCCGCGAGCGCGCGGTCGAGGTCGGCGTGCTCGTCCTCGGCGGCGGCGCGACGGGTGGCGTAGCCGGTGGGGTCGTCCAGGTCCTCGGCGGTCGGCAGCAGGTCCGGGTGGTCCCACACGGCGTCGCGCGCGGCGGGACCCTGCTCGCGGGCGATGTGCGCCCACAGCGCGGCGGCGTCCCGGGAGCGGCGCGGGCGGAGCTCCAGGCCGACGAGCGTGGCGAACGTCTGCTCGGCGGGACCGCCCGCGGCCCGGCGGCGGCGGATCATCTCGCGGAGCGCGACGCTGTGCGGCAGGTGGGGGAGCGCGGCGGTGGCGACGACCTCGTCCACCCAGCCCTCGACGAGCGCCAGCGCGGTCTCCAGCCGGGCGAGGACGGCCTGCTGCTCGGGCGTGGTCTGCGGCGCGAACACCCCGGACGACAGCGCTCCCTGCAGCGCGGCCGGGTCGGTGGGGTCGATGGAGCGCACCGACTCCTCGAGGCTCTCGAGGTCGATGCTGATCCCGCGCGCGTACGCGTCCACGGCCGCCAGCAGGTGCCCGCGGAGCCAGGTGACGTGCGTGAAGAGGCGGGCGTGGGCGGCCTCGCGCAGGGCGAGGAACAGCCGGACCTCCTCGAGCGGCACGTCCAGCCCGTCGGCGAACTCGGCGACGTTCCGCGGCACCAGCGCGGTCGCGGGCTCCGCGACGAGCGGCAGCCCGACGTCGGTCAGCCCGAACACCTCGCGGGACAGCGAGCCGGCCGCCTGACCGACCTGCATGCCGAACACCAGCGCACCGAGCTGGCGCATCATCGCGGCGGGGTCGAGCGCGCCGCCGCCCATCCCCGCCGGCAGCGCGAGGCCCTCGGGCAGCTGGCCCGGGAGCTGGTCGGCGAGCGTGGTGGCCAGGGCGGTGGACATGGACGTCGCCACCGGCTCGGTGAGCGTCCGCCACGTCGGCAGCGTCTGCTCGACCCACTCGGAGCGGGACAGGGCGCGCACCCGGCCGCCGGCGGGCGGCAGGTCGGTCGCGGCGTCCAGCCAGAGCTCGGCGACGCCGAGCGCGTCCGCGGCGTGGCGGGCCTCGGCGGGGCTGACGGTCGGGTCGCCGCCCTGCACGGCGACCTGCCGCGCCAGGTCGTGCGCGACGTCCCAGTTCACGGGGCCGTCCCCGCTGCCCGCGAGCATCCGCTGCACCTGGGCGACGACCTGGTCCACCAGCGCCGGGTCGTCCGGCAGGCCGGAGGCCCGCGCCATCTCGGCCGGGTCGAGGCCCTGCTCCCGCATCTGGCGCAGCGCCTCGTCCGCGTCGGGGCCGAACATCTGGCGCAGCATCTGCTCCCAGGCGGATCCGCCCGTGGGCTCGGGCTGGCGCGGGTCGTCGGAGGTCATGCGGTGCTCCCGGGGCTCGTGGTGGTGCCACCGTAACCACCGCCTCCGGCAGCGTGACCGGGCAGCCGCCGCGGTTCGCTCAGGGCGCACGGCGCCCGCCCCGGCCGTCCCGCGCACAGCGGGGTGGGGCATGATCGTCCGGTGCACGCCCAGCCCGACCTGCCGCCGGAGCCGTCCGCCGCGGGGGACGACGCCCTCACCGGCCCCGTCACGGACCCTGCCGCCCCCGACGCCGCCCCCGACGTGCCCGCGGCGCCGCCGGTGACCCGGCGCGCGGTGCTGCTGTCCGGGGGGACGCTCGCCGCGGCGGTGCTGCTGGTGGTCCTGCTGCTCATGCCGGTGCCGTACGCGGTGAACTCGCCGGGGCCGACCCTCGACACGCTGGGCTCGCACGACGGCACCGAGCTCATCACCATCGAGGGCGCGCCGACCTACGACGCGACCGGGGAGCTGCGGCTGACCACGGTGTCGACGACCGGCGGCCCGGGGTACCCCTCGAGCGTGCTGGGGGTGCTGGCGGGCTGGGTCAGCCCCTCGCAGCTCGTCGTCCCCGTCGAGACGGTGTTCCCGCAGGACGCCACGCAGGAGCAGCTCGACCAGCAGAACGAGGCCCAGATGGTGTCCTCGCAGGAGAACGCGACGGTCGCCGCGCTGGAGGAGCTCGGGTACGAGGTGCCGGTCACCCTGACCGTGCACGACGCCGTCCCGGGGTCCGGCGCCGAGGGCGTCGTCGAGCCCGGTGACGTGCTGCTCGACTTCGACGGCACGCCGCTCACGTCGTACGGCCAGCTCATCGACCTGCTCGCGGGCACCGAGCCGGGGAGCACCGTGACGCTCGGCGTCCGGCGCGACGGCGCGGACGTCGACCTCGACGTCGTGACCGGCGAGCGCGAGGACGGCGACGGCAGCCAGCTCGGCGTCTTCATCGACCCGGAGTTCGACCCGCCGGTGGACGTGAGCATCCAGATCGACCGGATCGGCGGGTCCAGCGCGGGCACGATGTTCGCGCTGGGGATCATCGACCGGCTGACGCCCGAGGACGAGGCGGCGGGGCAGGTCATCGCCGGCACCGGGACGATGGACCTCAACGGCGACGTCGGTCCCATCGGCGGGATCCGGCAGAAGATGGCCGGCGCGCTGCGGGACGGGGCGCGCTGGTTCCTGGCGCCGGCGGACAACTGCGACGAGGTCGTCGGGCACGTGCCGGACGGCCTGGACGTCGTGCGCATCAGCACGCTGCACGAGGCCCGGGAGGCCGTCGCGGCGATCGGGGCGGGCGAGACCGGCGACCTGCCGACCTGCACGGCGGGCGGCGCCGAGGGCTGAGCGCCCCGGGCGGCGTCAGGCGAAGGTCGCGCGCAGCGCCTCGACCAGCCCCGGCACCACGTCGGCGCCCTGGCCCACCGCGTCGTCCCGGTCGGCCGCCCGCTGGCGCACGGCGCACCAGGACGGCCCGTCGCGCAGCACCCCGACCGCGAGGCGCACGTCCTGCCGCTGCGGGTGCGCGAGGAGGGCGGACAGGGCCTGGTCGGGGTCGGCGGGCAGGTCCCGCTCGGCCTCGGGGGGCAGCACGATCCGCTCGACCGTCAGCGCCGCGCCGTCCACGCCGTCGGGCCACGCGATCGCACCGAGCAGCCCCTCCAGGTCGTCGCTCGCCGGCAGGCCCTCCTGCTCGACGGACGTCAGGTGGTCGGCGTCCGACGCGGCGGCGGCCAGCACCGCCGGCGGGAGCTGCGACGCGAGCGCGGGCTCGGCGTCGAGCGCGGCCTGCGTGCGCACCAGGGCGAACACGCGCACCGGCCCGTCCCAGCCGCCGGTCGCCACGTGCCGCTCGATCTCGGTGACGGCCTCGGCGAGCGCGCGCTGCGCCGGGCCCTCGGGGCCGGCCGGCGCCGGGGCGGAGGCCGTCGGGTCGGGCTGCGGGGCGTCGGGGGTCTGCGGTGCGTCGCTCACGCCCGCCATCCTCGCACCCACGGGTCCCGCACCGGCCCGGGGGCACGGGGGCACGGAGGCCCGGGGAGCGCGGCGCGGGGCGGTGGCCGGTGCCTGCGCGCCGGTGCCGACGCCGAGGGCGGCTGGGGACCACCGGCCCGGGCCGTCCGGCGTGTGGGAACCTGGGTGCCACCTGGCGCGTTGTGCCCAGCGTGTGCGCCGGGTGTGCCCGGTGCGTGCACGCTCCACCCCGTACCCGACGACGAGGACCTCAAGGCCGTGACCTTCGCCAACCCGTCCGCCCGACCACCGCGGGGACCGCGCCCGCCCCGGCCGCCCCGCGGGGCCGGCCGCCGCCGCCCGAGCCCCATCGCCGTCACGGTCGTCGTGCTCGCCCTCGTGGTGCTCGCGGTGCTCGTCCTCGCCCAGGTCTGGACCGAGGTGCTGTGGTTCGACCAGCTCGGGTTCTCCCAGGTGCTGTGGACCCAGTGGCTGACCCGCGCCGCGCTGTTCGTCGCCGGGTTCCTCGTCATGGGCGGGGCGGTGTTCGCCAGCCTCGCGGTCGGCTACCGCACCCGGCCCGTGTACGCGCCGTCCAACCAGGAGCAGATCAGCCTCGACTCCTACCGCGAGGCGATCGAGCCGCTGCGCCGGGTCGTGCTCGTCGCGGGGCCCGCGATCCTCGGCCTGTTCGCCGGCATCGCCGCGTCGCAGCAGTGGAGCACCATCCAGCTCTGGCTGCACAGCACGACGGTCGGCACGAAGGACCCGCAGTGGGGCATGGACCTCTCGTTCTACATGTTCGAGCTGCCCGGCATGCGGTTCGTCGTCAGCTTCCTCATGGCCGTCACCGTGCTCGCCGGCATCGCCGCGGTCGCGACGCAGTACCTGTACGGCGGCTTCCGGGTCGGCGGCTCCAGCGCCGCGCCGCGGATGACCCGCGCGGCCCGCGTGCACCTGTCGTCGATCGCGGCGGTGCTCATGGTCCTCATCGCCGCCAACTACTTCCTCGACCGGTACTCGATCCTCACGCGCGAGGGCGACCGGTTCGAGGGCGCGTCGTACACCGACGTGAACGCCGTGATCCCGTCCAAGGGCATCCTGGCGGTCGTCGCCCTGCTCGTGGCCGTGATGTTCGTGGTCACCGCGGTGCGCGGCACGTGGCGGATCCCGGCGCTCGGCGTCGGCGTCATGGTGGTGTCCGCCATCGCCATCGGCGGCATCTACCCGGCGGTCGTCCAGCGGTTCCAGGTGAACCCGAACCAGCAGGACGCCGAGGCGCCGTACATCCAGCGCAACATCGACGCGACGCTCGCGGCGTACGACCTCCAGGACGTGGAGATCACCGACTACGACGCGAGCGTGACGGCCGAGCCGGGCGCGCTGCGCGAGGACGCCGAGACCACGGCGTCGATCCGCCTGCTCGACCCGCAGGTCGTCTCCGACTCGTTCCGGCAGCTCGAGCAGATCCGCGGGTTCTACTCGTTCCCCGACACGCTGTCCGTCGACCGGTACGACATCGAGGACGAGAGCCGCGACACCGTCATCGCCGTCCGCGAGCTCGACCTGGAGGGCCTGGACGCGCAGCGCCGCAACTGGACCAACGACACCACCGTGTACACGCACGGCTTCGGCGTCGTCGCCGCGTACGGCAACACCACGACGTCGACCGGCGCGCCCGCGTTCTGGGAGGGCGGCATCCCGTCGTCCGGCCAGATGGGGGAGTACGAGCCGCGGATCTACTTCGGCCAGAGCTCCCCGACGTACTCCATCGTCGGCGCGCCCGACGGCCAGGAGTGGGAGCTGGACTACCCGGACGACGAGTCCGGCGGCGCCGTGAACACCTCGTTCCCGACCGACGAGGTCTCGGCCGGCCCGTCCATCGGCTCCCTGTGGAACAAGCTGCTCTACGCCATCAAGTTCGGCTCCGAGCAGATCCTGTTCTCCGAGCGCGTGACCCCCGAGTCGCAGATCCTCTACGACCGCAACCCGGTGGACCGCGTGCAGAAGGTCGCCCCGTACCTGACGCTCGACGGCCGCGTGTACCCCGCGGTGGTCGACGGCCGGGTCAAGTGGATCGTCGACGGGTACACCACCTCGGACCAGTACCCGTACGCCGCCGCGCAGTCCCTCGAGGACGCGACGACCGACTCCCTCACGCAGGCGTCCGCGACGATCGAGGCCCTGCAGCCCGAGACGGTGAACTACATCCGCAACTCGGTGAAGGCCACGGTCGACGCCTACGACGGCTCGGTCACCCTCTACGCCTGGGACGCCGAGGACCCGGTGCTCCAGTCGTGGAGCAAGGTGTTCGACACGTCGCTCTCGCCGGTGTCGGAGATCAGCTCCGAGCTCATGAACCACATCCGGTACCCCGAGGACCTGTTCAAGGTGCAGCGCACCCTGCTCGGCACGTACCACGTGACGGACCCGGGCCAGTTCTTCTCCGGCAACGACGCGTGGCGCACGCCGAACGACCCGACCGCCGGGGACCAGAACGTCGCGCAGCCGCCGTACTACCTGACGCTCGAGATGCCTGGGCAGGACGCCGCGGCGTTCTCCCTCATGTCGTCGTACGTGCCGGCCGGTGCGAACGCCCGCGACGTGCTCACCGGGTACGTGGCGGTCGACGCCGAGGCGGGGTCCACCGCCGGTGAGCCCGCGGACGGCTACGGCCAGATCCGGCTGCTCGAGCTGCCGCGTGACTCCACGGTGCCCGGGCCCAACCAGATGAACAACAACTTCACGTCGAACCCCGAGGTCTCCCAGCAGCTCAACCTGCTGCGGCAGGGCGACTCCGAGGTCATCCAGGGCAACCTGCTCACGCTGCCCGTCGGCGGCGGCCTGCTGTACGTGCAGCCCGTGTACGTCCAGGCGGCCACCGGCACCCAGTTCCCGCTGCTGCAGCGCGTGCTCGTGGCGTTCGGCGACGAGATCGGGTTCGCCAGCACGCTCGACGAGGCGCTGGACCAGGTGTTCGGCGGGGACGACGGCACCGAGGCGGGCGACGCCGGCAACGACATCGCCCCGCCGCCCACCGACGGCGACACCGGTGGGGACACCGGCGGCGACACGGGTGACGGCACCGCCACCCCGGCGCCGACGCCCACCCAGCCCGCGGACGGCGGCGACAGCGCGGACGCGCAGACCCGCCTCAGCCAGGCGCTCGAGGACGCCAACCAGGCGATCCTCGACGGTCAGCGGGCCCTCGCGGACGGCGACTTCGCCGCCTACGGCGAGGCCCAGGACCGGCTCCAGGAGGCGCTGGACGCGGCCGTGGCCGCCGACAACGACCTGAACGCCGGGGGCTGACCGGCGCAGGCGTACGACGACGGGCCGGCTCCTGCGGGGGCCGGCCCGTCGTCGTCCCGGCCGGTGGTGGGACGGCCTGCGGCGGGGGAGCTGTGACCGAGCGCACCACGCCCCGATTTGGCCCTGGCGACACGCTGGCGTAACGTAGACATCACCGACGCGGGGTGGAGCAGCTCGGTAGCTCGCTGGGCTCATAACCCAGAGGTCGCAGGTTCAAATCCTGCCCCCGCTACTCACCAGGACGGCGCGAGCCGGTCTGGACGAAGGCCCCCAGGGACTCCCTGGGGGCCTTCGTCGTGCTCCGACGGTCCCGTCCGTCGGGCTCGCCGATCGTGCCGACGCCACCGCAGCGGCGGCGGACGGTCCTACCTCGCCGCGCGCTCGCTCCCCGGACGGCGCCGCAGGCCGGCGTCGGCGACCTCCGGCCCGCGGTAGACCATGTCCATCGCGCCGATGCTCTCGCCCGGCGGCACGATCGCGTCGATCCGGTCGAGGACCTCGTCGGACAGCGCGACGTCGGCGCCGGCCAGGGTGTCCTCGAGCTGCTCCATGGTGCGCGGGCCGATGAGCGCGGACGTCACGCCGGGGTGGGCGATCACGAACGCCATCGCCAGGTGCGGCAGCGGGATCCCGATCTCGTCCGCGAGGGCGAGGAGCTCCTCCACCGCGGCGAGCCGCCGCTCGTCGCGGAAGTGGCGCATCCCGGTGCCCGCCCGGAAGTTGTCGTTCGCCTGCCCGGCCCGGTACTTGCCGGTGAGGGTGCCGCCCGCGAGCGGGCTGTACACGAGGGTGCCCATGCCGTAGCGCTGCGCCACGGGCAGGATCTCGCGCTCGATCTCCCGGTCGAGGACCGAGTAGTTCGGCTGCTCGGTGCGGAACCGCTCGAACCCGCGGCGCTGCGACGCCCACTGCGCCTCGACGATCTCGGAGCCGCGCATCGACGAGGAGCCGATCGCGCGGACCTTGCCCTGCCGGACGAGGTCGGTGAGGGCGGACAGGGTCTCCTCGATGTCGGTGTCGGGGTCGGGGCGGTGGAGCTGGTAGAGGTCGATGTAGTCGGTGCGCAGGTTCCGCAGCGAGCGCTCGACGGCCTGCACGATCCAGCGTCGCGAGGCGCCTCGGTGGTTCACGTCGTCGTCGACCGGGCCGTAGAACTTCGTCGCGAGGACGACCTGGTCGCGGCGGCCCTGGAGCGCCTCGCCGACGACCTCCTCGGAGTCGCCGTAGCGGTCGGCGGTGTCGACGACGTTGATGCCGGCGTCGAGCGCGCGGTGGATGATCCGGATGCCCTCCCGGCGGTCGGGGTTGCCGAACGAGCCGAGCATCATGGCGCCGAGCGCGTAGGGCGTCACCTTGATGCCCGTGCGTCCGAGGGTGCGGTACTGCATGGGAGCCTCCCGTATGCTGGTCACGGAACGTTGTTCCGCTTCGATCGTCCGACCATACGGAACGTTGTTCCGCTTTGTCCAGCGAGGTGACCCGTGACGCCCTCCGCCGCCAGCCCCCGGCCCCTGCGCGCCGACGCCCGGCAGAACGCCGACGCCCTGCTCGTCGCCGCCCGCACGGTGTTCGAGCGCTCGGGCGTCGACGCGCCGGCGCGCGAGGTGGCCGCCGAGGCCGGGGTGGGCGTCGGCACCCTCTACCGGCACTTCCCGACCCGTGCGGACCTGGTGGCCGCGGTCTTCACCACGGAGATCGACGCCACGGCGGCGGCCGCCGAGGAGCTGCTGCGCCGGCTCCCGCCGGGCGAGGCGCTGGACGAGTGGATCGCCCGGTTCACCCAGTTCGTCGCGACCAAGCAGGGGCTCGCCGCGGCCCTCCGCTCGGGCGACCCGGCGTTCGACGCGCTGCCCACCTACCTGGAGAACGCCCTGGGCCCGGCCCTGCGCGCGCTCATCGAGGCCGCCGCGGCCGACGGCGAGGTCCGGCCGGACGTCGACCCGATGGACCTGCTCCAGGCCATCGGCGACCTCAGCCACCGCGCGCCGTCCCCGGACGGCTCGCCCAACCCGATGGTGCGGCTGCTCGTCGACGGGCTGCGGGTGCGGCGGTAGCCGGAGCCCGTTGCGCGACGAGGGCCCGGACCGGACGGCCCGGGCCCTCGTGCGCGCACCGGCGCTACCCGGTGCCGGAGCCGGTGCCGGTGCCTCCCGCCCCGTCGTCGGCAGCGCGACGCCGCGGCGCCCCGCCCGGGGCCGGCGGGTTGACGAGCACCGTGTCCGCCGTGCGGCGCTCCTCGGCCGTGCGCTGGTCCCACGCCGGCTTGCGGCGGGCGTAGAACAGCAGCGGCGGTCCGCCCAGCACGACGACGACGAGCAGGACGACCAGCGGGTACGTCGCCTCGCCGAGCCCGGTGAACCCGTCGGGGCGCACGAACGCCAGGACGAAGGCCGCCGCGCACGCCACGAACCCCAGCCCGGCCACGAACGTCATGGCCGGCGTGCGGTAGGTGCGCACGACCTCCGGGTGGGTGCGGCGCAGCCGGATCGCGGCCGCGAACATGAGCATGTACATCAGCAGGTACAGGGCCGCCGCCATGTCGACGAGCGCGACGAACGCCGTGTTCCCGTTGGGGATCACGACGAACAGCAGCGCCAGCAGCGTGACGACCGCCCCCTGCGCGACGAGGATGCCGACCTGCACGCCCGCCTTGTTGCGACGCTGGAGCGCCGGCGGCAGCAGCCCGGTGCGGGCTGCGGCGAGCAGGCCGCGTGACGGCCCCGCGATCCATGTGACGACCGACGCGAAGGCGCCGAGCGCGATGAGCAGCGAGATCACGGGGGTCGCCCACCCCAGGCCCCAGTGGTCGAAGAAGTGCTGGAACGCGAGGTTGATGCCGTTGGTCAGGCCGAGCGACGCGCGGGGCACCGCGACGGCGATCGCGATCGTCGGCAGGATGAACACCGCCAGGATGAGCCCGGTGGCGATGGCGATCGACCGGGGGAACCCGCGGCCGGGGTCGCGCAGGTCGTTCGCGTGGACCGCGTTGACCTCCATGCCTGCGAACGCGAGCACGTTGGACACGACGAGCACGATCGACGCGATGCCCGTCCACGGCGGCACGACGGCCGACGCCTCGAGGGTCGTCTCCGACCGCTCGCCCGTCGCGAGCCACACCGCGCCGAGCACGATGAGCAGCGCCGCGGGGAACAGCGTCCCGAGGATGCCGCTCCACGAGCCGACCTTCGCGAACAGCGTGCCGCCCGCGAGGGTGATGAGCGTCGAGCCCCAGTACAGGACGAGGATGACGACGGCGGTGTAGAGGCCGTTGTCCGCGATGCCCTGGTCGCCGATCACGAACGACAGGCTCGCGGCGATGAAGGCGATCTGCGTCGGGTACCAGACGACGTTCTGGATCCACTGGAGCCAGATCGCGACGAACCCGAGCCGCCCGCCGAACGCCTCGCGCACCCAGGTGTAGACGCCGCCCTTCCAGCCGGTCGCGAGCTCGGCGGCCACCAGCGCGGTCGGCACGAGGAACAGGATCGCCGGGACGATGAACAGCGTCACGGAGCCCAGGCCGTACAGGGACATCGCGGGCAGTGAGCGCAGGGACGCGACGACGACGACGGTCAGCATCGCGAGCTGGACCACCGACATGTACGCGGTGGCGCTCGCGGACGGGGCGCCGATCGCGGGCCCGGTGTGGCCCGGTGGCGTCCGGTCGTGCGGCGGCCCGTACGGGTGCGCCGCGACGTGCTCGGCGGACGGTGCCGCGGTGCCGTCGGCGCGCACGGGCGCCGACGTCGCCGGAGCCCGACCGCGAGCGGGCATGGAGGCAGGGCGGTCTGGCTGGTCCATGGCCGTGCCCCCTCAGTGGTGGAAGCCGGGGTGGTGGGCCTCGGCCGGCATGGGCCCGGTGAGGCCGTCGAGGTAGGCGACCTGCTCACCCAGCTCCGCCAGGAAGGCCTCGGCGAGGTCCCGGCTCAGCCCGTTGCGCACCACCACCCGCTGCACCGTGACGTCCGGCAGGTCGGCGGGCATCGGGTAGGCGGGCACCAGCCAGCCCTTCATCCGGAGCCGGTCCGACAGGTGGTAGAGGTTCCAGTTCTCCGTGTGGCCCTCGCGCAGCCGCCAGGCGAACACCGGGATGTCCGACCCGTCGTTCCACAGCTCGAACGCCGGCATCTGCGCGATCTCGCCGGAGAGGTAGAGCGCCACGTCCCGGGACGCGCCCTGGACGCGGGTGTACCCCTCGGTGCCCAGGCGCAGGAACACGTAGTACTGCAGCAGCACCTGGGCCCCCGGCCGCGAGAAGTTCAGCGCGAACGTCGGCATCTCGCCGCCGAGGTAGCTCACGCGGAACACCAGGTCGTCGGGGAGCGCGTCGGCGGTGCGCCAGACCACCCACCCGACGCCGGGGTAGACGAGGCCGTACTTGTGCCCCGACGTGCTGATGGACGCGACCCGGTCCACGCGGAAGTCCCACACCAGGTCGGGCTGCAGGAACGGCGCGATCATCCCGCCGGAGGCGCCGTCGACGTGGATCGGCACGTCCAGCCCGGTGGACTCCTGGATCCGGTCCAGCGCCGCCGCGACGTCCGCGACCGGCTCGTACATGCCGGTGTACGTCACGCCGAGGATGGCGACGACGCCGATGGTGTTCTCGTCGACGTACTGCTCGAGGCCGTGCCCGTCGAGCACCTTGTGCTCCCACGAGATCGGGACGGTGCGCATCTCGACGTCGAAGTAGTTGCAGAACTTCTCCCAGCACACCTGCACCGCGCTGGACATGACGAGGTTGGGCCGGTCCGTCGGCAGACCCGCGGCGTGCCGGGCGTGCTGCCAGCGACGCTTGAGCGCCAGGCCGCCGAGCATGCACGCCTCGGACGACCCGATGGTCGAGGTGCCGATGGTGCGGTCCGGGTCGGGCGCGTGCCACAGGTCGGCCAGCATGGTCCAGCACCGCGTCTCGACGGCGGCGGTCTGCGGGTACTCGTCCTTGTCGATCATGTTCTTGTCGGCGGCCTCCAGGTACAGGCGGCCGGCGTGGTCGTCCATCCACGTGCCGACGAACGTGGCGAGGTTCAGCCGGGCGTTGCCGTCGAGCATCGCCTCGTCGTGGACGATCTGGTAGGCGGTCTCCGGGAGGGACTCGCCGTCGGGGAGCCGGAACTTCGGCAGCTCCGTCGCCTCCCCGGGCCGGGCGAACAGCGGGTTGAGACCCACCGCGTCCTGCTCGTTCTCCTGCCGCTCCACTCTGCGCGTCGTCGTGACCACAGCACTTCCCCCTGTCAGTGCCGATTGCGGAGGCACTGCTCGGGGTGGGCTCAGACGTCGGGCGGACCTGTCACAGCGCCGTGTGACGGATGTCACGTCCTCGACGCTAGACCTGGTTCCCGTCGGCGGCGACCGCCGACCGGGGGTCCCGGGACGCAGGAGCCGACCCGAGCAGGATCGGGCACGGATCGCGGCGGATCCCTCTAGGGCCCCGCGACCCGGCCGTGGCTCGATGGAGGCATGACCTCGCAGAGCGCCGTGACCTACGGCTTCACCTCCACCATGACCGCCCACCCGGGCCGCGGCGACGAGCTCGTCGCCCTGCTGCTGTCCGGCCTCGACCGGGGCAACCCGGCGACGAGCGAGCACTGCCTCGTGTACCTCGTGAGCCGCTCGGCCGCCGACCCGGACGTCGCCCACGTCATCGAGGGCTGGACGACCGAGGTGGACCACCACCGCGTGTTCGCCGGGGAGGCCGCGCAGGCGATCGTCGCCCGGTTCGCGGGCCTGCTCGCGAAGGAGCCGGAGTACACCGACCTCACGCCGGTCGGCGGGAAGGCGCTGCTCCCGTGACCGCGCGGCCCGTGACGGCGCGGCCCGCGACCGCGCGTCCCGCGACCACGCGCCCGGCGCGGCCCGCTGTCGACCCGGAGCTCGCCGCCCTGCTGGCCGGCATGCCGGACCTCCCGACGCTGTCCGCCGAGTCGCTGCCGCTGATCCGCCCGTACGCCGTGGGTCGGCCCGCGACGGTGCTGGCGGGCCGCGCGGTGCGGCGACGGGAGACCGAGGTCGCCGCCGCCGACGGGACGTCGCTGCCCCTGACCGTGCTGTCGCCCGCTGAGCAGGACGCCGCGCAGGACGCCACGCCCTCCGGCCCGGGAGCGCCCGCGGTGCTGTGGCTGCACGGCGGCGGCATGGTGATGGGGGACCGGTTCTCCCAGGTCGACATCCCGCTGGAGTGGCTCGACGCGCTGGGCTCCGTGGTGGTGACCGTCGACTACCGGCTGGCGCCGGAGGTCACGGGCACGACGATCGTCGAGGACGGGTACCGCGCCCTCGTGTGGCTCGCGGACCACGCCGCGGAGCTCGGCGTCGACCCGGACCGGGTGGTCGTCGCCGGCACGAGCGCCGGCGGCGGGCTGGCCGCGGGCGTCGTCCTGCTGGCGCGCGACCTCGGCGGTCCGGCCGTCGCCGCCCAGGTGCTGGTGTGCCCGATGCTCGACCACCGCAGCGCGACCACGTCGGCCCGGCAGTTCACCGGGCCGGGCGTGTGGTCGCTGGAGTCCAACCGGTTCGCGTGGTCCGCGGTGCTGGGGGCGCAGCCGGCGGACGTGCCGGCGAGCGTGTCCCCGAGCGTGGCGGCCGACCTGGCGGGACTGCCGGCCGCGTACCTCGACGCGGGTTCCGCGGAGGTGTTCCGCGACGAGGTCGTGGACTACGCGTCCCGGATCTGGGCGGCCGGCGGGCAGGCGGAGCTGCACGTGTGGGCGGGCGGGTTCCACGGGTTCGACGCGCTGTTCCCGGACGCGGCGGTGTCGCGTGCGGCGCGGGCGAGCCGGCTCGGCTGGCTGCGGCGGGTGCTGCGCGAGGGGTGACGGCGGCGTCGCGACCGGCGGGCCACGGCACCGCCGGGCTAGAGGCCGAGCGACGCCCGGACCGCCGCCTCCGTCGGCCCAGAGACGCGCGTGCTCCTCGGGGCTCAGAACGGCCGCAACCGCGCCCACAGCAGCGCGGCGAGGCGCTCGCGGGTGGCGGCCGAGGTCACGTCGCCGGCCGGTGGCACGACGCGGTCGTCCTCGAGGTAGGACCCGGAGGGGACGTCGGCCGTGGCGGCGTGCAGCACCCGCCGGGCGCCGCGGTCGGGGGACCCGCCGACCGGGCCGGCGAGGGCGGCGCTCAGGGCGGTCGCGTTGAGCCCCGGGCACACCGCCACCACGTCCACGCCCGACGGCCGGAGCTCGTCGGCCAGCGCCAGCGCCCAGGCGAGCATCGCGCCCTTCGCCCGGGCGTACGCGGTCACCGGGGCGTAGCCCCGCACGAGGTCGGGGTCGTCCAGGTCGAGCGGCTCGACCCGGTGCGCGGAGGACGCGACGGCCACCACGCGCGAGCCCGGGTGGAGGGCGGGCACGAGCAGCCGGGTCAGCAGCGCCGGGGCCAGCGCGTCCACCTGCAGAGTCCGCTCGGAGCCGTCCTCCGTCAGGACCCGCTCCGGCGACCCCGGCACCGCGGCGTCGTGCACGAGCAGGTCGATGCGCGGCGCGACCGCCCGCACGCGCCGGGCCGCCGCGACGACCTCGCGCAGGCGCGTGAAGTCGGCCGCCACGTAGTGCACCTCGGCGGGCCCGCCGCGTCGGACGCCCGCCAGCACGTCGGCGACGTCGTCCGGGGGCTCCGGGCCGAGCAGGACGAGCCGGGTGGCGCGCGAGGCGAGCCGGCGCGCCGCCGCCTCGCCGATGCTGCTGGTCGCCCCGGTGAGCACGACCGTGCCCAGGGGGCCGGCGCCGGGGCTCACAGCGCGTACCCGCCGGCGACCTGCACGTCCTGGCCGGTGATCCACCGGGCGTCGTCGGACAGCAGGAACGCGATCACGCGCCCGATGTCCTCCGGCTCGCCGAGGCGTCCCAGGGCGGTGCGGGCCGCGATCGCCTCGGCGATCTCGGGGAACCGCTCGAAGGCGTCGTCCGCGATGCGGGTGCGGGTCGGCCCGGGGGCGACCGAGTTGACGCGGATGCCGCGCGGGCTGAGCTCCCGCGCCAGGTAGCGTGTCGCGACGACCAGCCCGGCCTTCATCGCGGCGTACGCGGAGTAGCCCGCCTCGGTCTCGCCCGGGCGCACGGAGCTGCTCGAGACGTTGACCACCGACCCGCCGTCCGCCAGCAGGGGGAGCAGCGTCTGCGTGAGGAGGTACGGCCCGCGCAGCAGCACCCGGTAGGACGCGTCGAGGTGCTCGGGCGTCGTCTCCTGGAACGGGCGGCCGCCGCCCGCGCCGGCGTTGTTCACCAGGCCGGCGAGCGTCGAGGTGCCCCACCCGCCGAGCACCCGCGCCAGCGCCTCCCGGAACTCCGGGAAGGTCTCGGCGGCGCCGAGGTCCAGCGGCAGGGCGGCGGCCCGGGCGCCGCGCTCGTGCAGCAGCGCGACGGTCCTGTCGGCCTCGTCCGGGCGGGTGCGGTACGTGACGACGACCGCGTGCCCGCGGGCGGCGACCTCGACGGCGGTGCCGCGGCCGATCCCGGCGGTGCCGCCGGTGACCACCACGACCTGCTGGTCCGTGCTCGGGGTGTCCATGCGTCCAGCGAACCCCCGCCGGTGCGCCGGGTGTGAGGGCGATCGTCGCGCGTCCTTGCCTGATCCTGCCGGGGGCGGCCGGAACCGGCGACCCTCGCGCCGACCTCTGCTTGACTCGGGTCATGGTGCTGGAGGAGCCGCGGGCGCTCGACGAGCTGCGGGCGCTGGTCGACCGGCACGCCCGCACCGGCACCACACCGACCGCGGTCCCGGGCGTCGTCGTGTCCCGGATGACCACCTCCGGGTCGCCGGACGAGTCGACCACCGGCACCGTGCTGGCGGTGGTGGCCCAGGGCACCAAGACGCTCTCGGTCGGCGGCACCGTGCACGGCTACGGCCCGGGGCAGTACGTCGTGGCGTCGGTGGACCTGCCCGTGAGCGGCTGGTTCACCGACGCCACGCCGGCCACGCCCGCGCTGGGGATGGGCCTGACGCTGCGGCCCGAGGTCGTCGCGGAGCTCATGCTCGGCCCGGCGGCCACCGCGTTCCCCCGGCCGGCGCCCGGTGCGGTCGCCCCCGCCGTCGCCGTCGGCCGTGCCGGCGACCGCCTGCTCGACGCGTGCGTGCGCCTGCTCCGCCTGCTCGACCACCCGCGCGACATCCCGGTGCTCGCGCCGCTGATCGAGCGGGAGATCCTCTGGCTGCTCATGTCCGACGAGCAGGGCGCCACCGTGCGGCAGCTCGGGCTGGCCGACAGCAGCCTGAACCGCGTCCGGCACGTCGTGCGGTGGATGCGCGAGCGCTACAGCGAGCCGGTGCGGGTGGCGGAGCTGGCCCGGCTCGCCAGCATGAGCCCGTCCGCGTTCCACCGGACGTTCCAGGCGGTGACGGCGATGAGCCCGATCCAGTTCCAGAAGCGCATCCGGCTCCAGGAGGCCCGGCTCCGGCTGCTGGCCCGGCCCGGGGACGTCGCCGGGGCCGCCTACGCGGTGGGGTACGAGAGCCCGTCCCAGTTCAGCCGGGAGTACCGCCGGCAGTTCGGGGTCCCGCCGAGCCGGGACGCGGCGCTGCTGCGGCAGACGCTGGACCCGACGGGGGCGGCGCCCGCCTGACCGGCGCTACGAGCGCGTCGAGACGCGCTCCGACCCCAGCACCGCCAGCAGCGCGAGCTTGCTCGCGGCCTCCGTGCGGGGCGGGGCGGTGAGCACCAGCAGCACCTGCGACGCGTCCTCGGTGAACAGGGCCTGGCAGTCCACCTCGATCTCACCCAGCTCGGGGTGGACGAGCACCTTGTGGTCGGTGAACCGCCGGCTCACCTCCTGCTCGGCCCACAGGGCGACGAACTCGGGACTGCGCCGCGACAGCTCCCGGACGATCTCCGCCGCGCGCGAGTCCGGCCCGGCGGCGCCCAGGGCCGCGCGGAGCGACGCGACCTGCGCGCGGCCCTGCCGGTCGTGGTCGTCCCGCGGGTAGCGGCGGCGCTCGGTCCCGGGGTGGGCGAACCACTGGTAGATGTCGCTGCGCTCGAGGCCGGTCAGCGAGCTGGTGTCCCCGAACAGCGCCCGGGCGGGCTCGTTCTGCACCAGCGTCTCGGCGAGCGCCGTGATGATGAGCGCCGGCGTGTCCGTGAGGCGGTCCAGCACGCGCAGCAGACCCGGGGCGATGTAGTCGGGGGCGGGGTGGCGCTCCGGCGCGCTGTGGCCGGCCACCCGGAACAGGTAGTCCCGCTCGTCGGGCGTCAGCCGCAGGGCGCGCGCCAGCGAGGCGAGCATCTGCGTGCTCGGCTGCGGGCCGCGGCGCTGCTCGAGCCGGGTGTAGTAGTCGGTCGACATGGCGGCGAGCTGCGCGACCTCCTCCCGCCGCAGGCCCGCCGTGCGGCGCCGGACGCCGGCCACGAGGCCCACGTCCGCGGGCTGCAGGGCGCTGCGGCGGCTCACGAGGAACCCGGCGAGGAGGTCACGGTCCACCCGTGCAGTATGGGCGCGGCCCCGCGGGCCAGCCAGGGACCGGCGATCCCCCGACGAGCGCTCTCTGGAGCGGCCCCGGGGCGACGCGGACAGTGGTGGGCATGGACATCTCCGGCAACACGATCTTCATCCCCGGTGCCACGAGCGGCATCGGCCTGGCACTCGCCTTGCGCCTGCAGGAGAAGGGCAACACGGTGGTCGTCGGCGGCCGCCGCGCCGAGCTGCTCGCGCAGGTCGCCGCCGAGCACGGGCTCGGCACCGTCGTCGTCGACACCACCGACCCCGGCAGCGTCCGCGACGCCGCCGCGCAGGTCGTCCGCGAGCACCCCGACCTCAACGTGCTCGTCACGATGGCGGGCATCATGCGCGCCGAGGACTGGACGACCCCGGGGTTCCTCGCCGACGCGGAGCAGACCGTCGTCACCAACCTGCTCGGCCCGATCCGCCTGATCGCGGCCCTCGTCGAGCACCTGCAGTCCCGGCCCGCCGCCACGATCATGACCGTGTCGTCCGGTCTCGCGTTCGCCCCGCTGCGGGTGACGCCCACCTACAACGCCACCAAGGCGGCGATCCACATGCTCAGCGAGTCCATCCGGCTGCAGCTCGCCGGCACGTCCGTGCAGGTGCTCGAGCTCGAGCCGCCGGCCGTGCAGACGGACCTCATGCCCGGTCAGCGGGAGAACGAGCTCGCGATGCCGCTCGAGGACTTCGTCACCGAGGTGGTGGAGCTGATCGAGACGCAGCCGGACGCCACGGAGATCCAGGTCGAGAACGTGAAGTTCCTCCGGTACGGCGAGGCCCGCGGCGACTACGCCCAGGTGGTGGCGACGCTCAACAGCCGGGACCGGCACGCGCGCTGACGAGCCGCCGCCGCGGGGGCGGGGCGGGGTGTCGGTGGGGTCGCGTACGGTCGTGCCCCCGACCCGAGGAGCGCCCCGTGCCCGCGACGACGCCCACCCCCGCCGGTGCGCCGGCGACGCTGACGGTGCCCGACGTCGCCGCGTGGCGGGCCTGGCTCGACGCGCACGAGGCGGACTCCGACGGGGTGTGGCTCGTGCTCGCCAAGAAGGGCGTCACCGACCCGACGTCGCTCACGTACGCGGAGGCGCTCGACGAGGCGCTGTGCAGCGGGTGGATCGACGGCCAGCGGCGCGGCGGCGACGCCACGACGTTCCGGCAGCGGTTCGTGCCCCGGCGTGCGCGCTCGCTGTGGTCGCAGCGGAACGTGGAGCACGTGGCGCGCCTCGTCGCGGAGGGGCGGATGCGGGAGCGCGGGCAGGCCGAGGTCGACCGGGCCCGGGCGGACGGGCGCTGGGAGCGCGCGTACGCCGGCCAGGCGTCCGCCGAGGTGCCGGCCGACCTGCTGGCCGCGCTCGACGCCGTGCCGGGCGCCCGCGCCCGGTTCGACGCGCTCGGACGTCAGCAGCGGTACGCGGTGCTGCACCCGCTCATGACGGCGCCCGGCGACGCGGTGCGTGCCGCACGCCTGGAGCGGGCGGTGCGGGCGCTGAGCGCGCCCGGGGACGGGGGTGTGCCCGGGGAAGGGGGCGTGCCCGGGGACGGGGGCGCGCCCGGGGGCGACCTCGGGCGGTCCTGACGCCCGTGGTCGCCGGGACCGCCGTCAGGGTCCTGTGAGGATCCTGCGCACCCCCGTTCGGATCCCGTCAGGACGTCCGCCGGCCGCGCCCCCCGGGTGTGGGCTGGGCATGAGCCCGGGGCGGGCCGGATCGAGCCGGCCGCTCACGTCCCGGGCGCCTGCGGCAACGGGAGGTCCGCCATGACGAGGACGACAGCGGGGACGGCCGCGCCGGCGGGGGACGCCACGGCGGCACGGCCCGGTCAGGAGCTGGTGCCCCGGCGCTCGGCGGTGCTCGCGTTCGCCGTGCTCGCACCGCCCGTCGCGGCGATCGGGATGCACCTGCTCGACGTCACCGCGGTGACCGCCGTGCTGGTGCTCGTGCTCCTCGTGGTCGCGGCATCCGCCTCCGGGCTGCGTGCGGCCGGCGTGGTGGCCGCGCTCGCCGCCGGGCTGTCGTTCGACTTCTTCCTGGTGGAGCCGGTCCTCAGCTTCACGATCGCCGAGCCGGAGGAGGTCGAGGCCACCGTCCTGCTGCTGCTCACCGGTCTGGCGGTCAGCGAGATCGCGCTCTGGGGCCGCCGCCAGCAGGCCCGCGCGAGCCGCCGCTCCGGCTACCTGGACGGCGTGCTGCGCACCGCGGACGTCGTCGCGGCCCGCCCGGCCGACCCCGGCCTGCTCGCGGTGCAGGTGGCCGACCAGGTCCGTGAGCTGCTCGGCGCCGACGACTGCCGGTACGAGGCCGCCGTCACCGTGCCGGGCCGCCGGCCGTCGTCGTCCGCGACCGTCCTGGAACGCGACGGGTCGGTCACGCGGCGGGGTGCCGTCATCGACGTCGACCGGCAGGGGCTTCCCACCGACGACCTGGTGCAGCTCGAGGTGTCCGGGGGCGGCACGGTGCACGGCCGGTTCCTGGTGAGCGCGGCGACCCGGGTCGTGCGGCCGTCGGTCGAGCAGCGCCGGGTGGCCGCGCTGCTCGCCGACCAGGTGGGTGCGGCCTTCGCCCCGGGGGCGCCGCCCGCGGTCGCGCCGCCGTCCGCGGGCCGCTAGAACGGGGCACGTGCCCGGTCGACGACGCGATCGTGGGCGCCCGCGCGACGCCGGCGCCCGGGACGAGGGTGAGCGGGACGAGGGTGCGCGCGACGGCGGAGCCCGCGGCCTCGAGACCTACCGGTCGATGCGGGACTTCGGGCGCACGCCCGAGCCGGCGGGGGCGCCCGGCGACGCCGGTGCGGGACGGCCGGGGGCGCGGCGGTTCGTCGTCCAGCGGCACCGTGCCCGGCGGCTGCACTACGACCTGCGGTTCGAGATCGACGGCGTACTCGTGTCGTGGGCGGTCCCGCGCGGTCCGACGCTCGACCCGGACGTCCGCCGCATGGCCGTGCACGTGGAGGACCACCCGCTGGAGTACGAGGACTTCGAGGGCGTCATCCCCTCCGGGGGGTACGGCGGCGGCGACGTCGTCGTCTGGGACCGCGGGACGTGGGAGCCGCACGGCACGGACGACCCGGGCGCGGCGGTCGCCGCCGGGGAGCTGCACGCCGACGTCAACGGCGAGAAGCTGCGCGGGCGGCTGGTGCTCGTGCGCCGCGGAGCCGTCGGCGAGGACGGCAAGGAGCAGTGGCTGCTCGTCCACAAGCACGACGACCACGCGGTCCGGGGCTGGGACGCGGAGGACCACCCGCGCTCCGTGGTGAGCGGGCGCACGAACGACGAGGTGAAGGCCGACCCGGACCGGCTGTGGCGCTCCGACCTGCCCGCGGCCGAGGCGTCCGTCGACCTGCGCCCGCCCGACGTCGCGCCGCCGACGCCGGACGAGCTCGCCCGGCTGGACGACCTCGGTCCCGCCGGCGGCACGTGGCCGGTGTTCGGGCGGCGGCTGCGGGTGACCAACCTCGACAAGGTGCTGTTCCCGGCGCGGGACGGGCAGGAGCCGGTGACCAAGCGCGAGCTCCTGCGCTACGCCGCCCGCATCGCGCCGGTCGCGCTGCCGTACCTGCGGGGCCGGGCCCTGAACATGCACCGCTACCCGCAGGGCGCCGCCAGCAGCGGGTTCTGGCACAAGGAGCTGCCGGGGCACGCCCCCGACTGGCTCCCGCGCTGGCGCAACCCCGGGGCCGACCCCGGGGAGACCGCGACGTACCTCGTGGTGGACGAGCCGGCCGCCCTGGTGTGGGCGGCCAACTTCGGCGCGCTCGAGTGGCACGCGTGGACCTCCCGCACCGACGCGCCGCACCGGCCGACGTACGCGCTGGTCGACATCGACCCCGGCCCGTCGACCGCGTGGGAGGACGTGCTGCTGCTCGCGCGCCTGCACCGCGACGCGTTCGAGCACCTCGGCGTCCGCGCCTACCCGAAGGTCACCGGGCAGCGCGGCATCCAGGTGTGGGTGCCGATCACGCCCGGGCCCACGTTCGACGAGACCCGGGCGTGGGTCGAGCGCGTGTCCCGGACGGTCGGAGCCGTCGTGCCCGAGCTCGTGTCCTGGCGCTGGGAGGTGAAGGCCCGCGGCGGTCAGGCGCGGCTCGACTACACGCAGAACGCCGTCAACAAGACCCTCGTGGCTCCGTACAGCCCGCGGGCGCGGCCGGGGGCGCCGGTGTCCGCGCCGATCACGTGGGACGAGCTGGACGAGCCCTGGTTGCGGCCGGACGCGTTCACCGTGCGGACCGTGCTCGACCGGGTGCAGGAGCGGGGCGACCCGTTCCGCGGGCTGCTGCAGGGCGGGCAGACGCTGCCGCGCCTGGGTTGAGGCGGACGGGCCGGCGCGGACGGGCATGCGCGGACGGGCGGCGGCGCGCCAGCGGGGGGTCGTGCTCGGAGGGGCCGGAGCCGCGGACCGGCACGGGGCCGGGTCGCCGGGCGGGCGAGGGGAGGGGACCCCGGCCCGCCGCGGCGGAGGTCGGGTCAGGCCAGTCCGTGGCGCCGTCGCGGCGCCAGGGCGGTGAACGCGGCGGCGGTGCGGCGCGCGGCCCGCGGGCGGGATGCGTCGCGCGTGGCCTGGGAGCGGCGGTGCTCCAGGCGGCTCTCGAGCTCGCGCTCCTGCTGCCGGTAGACGATGAGGTACAGATCCGGGTGCACGGGGTCCTCCTGCACTGGTCGAGGTGGCGGGGTGCGCCACCGGCGGGTCACCGCAGAGGGACGGGTCGCGTCCTTGCGGCCTGTGGACCGGGGGTGGTGGTCCACGTCCACAGCCTCCCGCGTCCGAGCACGTCCGCGGCCCCGCACCACCCGCTCGCCGAGGGTGATTCCGCACTCCACCCCACCCGCCCCCCGCTCCCTCCCCGGAGTACAGGGACCAGAGTCCCAACCCCACCACCCCGCAGCCCGCCCCGCCGCCCACCCCCCCACCCCCACCCAACGGGGAGGAGGGTGTGCGCGCCAGAGCGCAAAGCAGCGCACGGGCCTCCCGCGTGCGACCCCGCCCGCCCACCCACGTGTCTGCGCGCCCGCCCACCCGCGTGCGGGTACCCCCGCATCCCCGTGCGCGCCCGGTCGGAGGCCCCGAGGGGTCATCGTGGTGCTCCGCGGACCACCACGATCCCGCGCGGCCCCCTCCGATCCCGTTCGGAGCCTCCCAACGGGGAGGAGGGTGTGCGCGCCAGAGCGCAAAGCAGCGCACGGGCCTCCCGCGTGCGACCCCGCCCGCCCACCCACGTGTCTGCTCGCCCGCCCACCCGCGTGCGGGTACCCGCGCATCCCCGTGCGCGCCCGGTCGGAGGCTCCGAGGGGTCATCGTGGTGCTCTGCGGACCACCACGATCCCGCGCGGACCCCTCCGATCCCGTTCGGAGCCTCCGAACGGGAGGAGGTGCGCGGGGGTGCGGGCGCCCCGGTGTGCGGGTGTGCCGGCCTGCTGGCGGGCGGGCGCGCAGGGGTGTGCGTGCGGGCGGGAGAGGTGGGGAGGTCGCCGCGGGGGTCAGTTGGGGTCGGGGTCCGGGGAGGGGAGGATCGTGCGGACGGTGTCGATCGTGTCCGCCTCGTCGGCGGGCTTGTCGTCGCGGTAGCGGATGACGCGCGCGAAGCGCAGTGCCAGGCCGCCCGGGTAGCGGGGTGAGCGCTGCACGCCGTCGAAGGCGACCTCGACGACCTGCTCCGGGCGCAGGGTGACGGTCCAGCCGTCGTCGGCGACCTCCAGCTCGCGGAACCGCTGGGTCTGCCACGCCAGCATCTCGTCCGTCATGCCCTTGAACGTCTTGCCGAGCATGACGAAGCCCCCGGCGGGGTCGCGGGCGCCGAGGTGGATGTTCGACAGCGAGCCCACCCGCCGGCCGGACCCGCGCTCGACGGCGAGCACCACCAGGTCGAGGGTGTGGCGCGGCTTGACCTTGACCCACGACGACCCGCGACGGCCGGCCTCGTACGGGGCGTCGGCGTCCTTGACGACGACGCCCTCCTGGCCGGCCGCGACCCAGCCGCTGAACGCCCGTCCGGCGACGTCGGGGTCGTCGGTGACGACCCGCTCGACCACGAGCCCGCCGGCGACCGCGTCGAGGGCGGCGAGGCGCTCGCGCAGCGGGGCGTCGAGGAGGTCGCGGCCGTCGAGGTGCAGCAGGTCGAAGAAGAACGGGCGCAGCTCGGTGGTCGCGGCGAGGTCGGCGTCGCGGGTGGCGCTGCGGGCGGCGGTCTCCTGGAACGGGCGCGGACGTCCCGTGGCGTCGAGCGCGAGCGCCTCGCCGTCGAGCACCGCGGTCCGCAGCGGCAGCGCGCGCACGGCGGCGACCACCTCCGGGACGCGCGCGGTGATGTCGTCGAGGCTGCGCGTGAACACCCCGACCGCGTCGCCGTCGCGGTGCACCTGGATCCGGATGCCGTCGAGCTTGGCGTCCACGACGACCGGCCGGCCGTCGAAGCCGGCCACGGCGGTCGCCACGTCCGGCGCGGAGGCGGCGAGCATCGGGCGCACGGGCCGTCCGACCGTCAGGCCGACCCCCTCGAGCGCGGCGCGGGCAGCCTCCGGGGAGGGCGCGGCCAGCGCGGCCACGGCGACCGGCTCGCTGGCCCCGGCGAGCATCGCGGCCCGGCGGACGACCGGCGCCGGCACTCCGGCGGCCTCGGCCACGGCGTCGAGCAGCAGGGCGTCCAGCGCGCCCTGCCGGACCTCGCCGGTGACGAGGCCCGCGAGGAACCGCTGCTCGGGCCCGGTCGCGGCACCGAACAGGTCGGCCGCCATCGCGGTGCGTGCACCGCCTGAGCCCGGTCCGGAGAGAGTCGCCATGCGCTCGAAGGCGGCGTCGACGTCCAGCACCTCGAGGGACGCCGCCTCCGCCGGGGCAGGCAGGTCGCGCAGGGAGCGCCACCCGAGGCCGGTGCGACGCTGGCGGAGCTCGCCCGCGAGGTACCGGGCCACGACGGGCACCTCGTCGGGGGCGGTGCGGCGCAGCAGGTCGACGAGCAGGGCGCGCTTGGCCAGTCGCGAACGGGTCGCGGCCAGGCCGGCGGAGGTCGCGGCGACGTCGGCGAGCAGCACGGCGCCATCCTGCCGCCGACCACCGACACCCGCCCCCCGACGCCCGCCCCTGACGCCGGTTCGTCCGTGGCAGCCCGCCCGGACGCGGGCCGGGCCGGTCGTCGGGTGTCCCGGGCGCGCGCCGTCTCAGTCCGCGCCGTCGTCCGCGCGTGCTCCGACCCGCGCCGCGGCCCTGCCGGGGGCGGGCGTGAGGACGAGGGTGTGCGGGTGGCGCCGGGTGTGCGTCTCGACGGCGGTCAGCACCCCGGCGAGCACCACGGCCGCGAGCACGGTGGCGCGGGTGCCCAGGGCGTCCGGCCCGCTGGCGAGCGCGCCGGCCCCGGCTCCTGCGGCGAACGCGAGCACGACGGCGGACAGGCGCGCGACGACGGCCCGCTGCGCGGGGTCGTAGCCGGTCAGCCACTCGTAGGCGGCCGTGACGAGCGTGCGCAGGTTGCCGGTGGTCATGGTGGTGCTGTAGCTGGTGTCGCGCACCAGGCGGAACGTCGTGACCTGCAGTGCCGCGACGAACGACACGGCGCAGGTGGTGACGAGGTGGGGCGTGGCGCGGGGGAGCGCGGCGACCGCCAGCAGGACCGCGATCTCGGTGCCGAGCACCAGCCGCGTGGGGTCGTGCAGCCAGCGCCGGTGCCGGTGCGCGGCGAGGACCTCGGCGGCGACCAGACCGAGGACGAACGTCGCGATGATCGGCAGGTAGCGGGCGGCGTGGGCGCCGTCGCCGCGGGCCCAGGCGACCGCGACCAGCACGACGTTGCCCGTCTGGGCGTTGGCGAACACGCCGTCGTGCGCGACGAACGTGTACGCGTCGAGGAACCCGCCGACGACGGCGAGCGCGACGCCCGTGGCCGGGTGCTCGGCGCGCGACCGGACCCTCACCACGAGGTGCCACCGGTCGGGCGGGAGGGCCGGGTGCCGGCCGGGTCGACGTCCACGGGGCCATGGTGCACCCGGTCATCCCATGACTGGCCGGGACCCTCGGCCCAGCCCACCCCGGCCGAGTCGACCCCGGCCCAGCCGGCCCCGCTCAGCCCTCGGCCAGCAGGGCGTCCACCTGCCCGAGCGCCTCGGACATGCCCTCGGCCATGCCCATCGCCACGACCTGCGCCATCTGCGCCGCGTCCGCGAACCGGGACACGATCGTCATGCGCGTCCCGCTGCCGAGGGGCGCGAGGTCCACCCGGATCCGGGTCACGGGCATCGAGTCGTCGGGAGCCCCGCTGCCGTCCGCGAAGCCGTCGTCGAGCTCCAGCGACCGGGGGGCGTCGACGGCGAGGACGCGCCACCACCCGTGGGCCTGCTCGCCGTCGGGGCCGGTCATGACGTACGCGGCCCGGCCGCCGGGGACGAGGTCGTGCGCGGTGAACGTGGCCGGCCAGGTGGGCGGGCCCCACCAGCGCTCGAGCTGCCGCGGGTCGGCCCACACCTGCCAGACGCGCTCCGGTGGCGCGGCGAGCTCGGACACGATGGTGAGCGTCAGGGCGTCGGTGTCCGTGACGGTGTCGACGACGGTCATGGTGCGTCCTCTCCAGGTGCCTCGCCGAGGAGGGCGTCGATGCGGTCGAGTCGGCCGCGCCAGATCTCCTCGTAGCGGTCGAGCAGCCGTGCGGCGGCCCGGACGGTCGTGACGTCGGCGTGGACGACCTGCTCGCGGCCGTGCCGCTGCTTGACGACCAGGTGCGCGCGCTCGAGCACGGCGACGTGCTTCTGCACGGCGGCGAAGCTCATGGCGTAGGACCGGGCGAGCGTGCTGACCGACGCCTCGCGGCGCAGCACCCGGGTGACGATGTCGCGCCGGGTGGCGTCGGCCAGTGCGGCGAACACGCGGTCCACCTCGTCCGGGTCCAGCTGACGTACAACCATGTGGTTGTACGTTACGCCGGTGCCCGGCGCCGCACAACGGGGCACCGGGCACGGGGGAGCACACTGGTGCGCATGATCGCCACCGGACTCGTCCTCGCGACCCTCGCGGCGCTCCTGCACGTGTACATCTTCGTGCTGGAGTCCGTGCTCTGGACCACCCCGCGCGCCCGGCGGACGTTCGGCACCACCCCCGAGCAGGCCGAGGCCACCCGCGAGATGGCCTACAACCAGGGCTGGTACAACCTGTTCCTCGCGGTGGCCACCGCGACCGGGGTGGTGCTGACGGCGCTCGGGCACGGCTCCGCCGGGGCCGCCCTCGTGATCGCCGGCTGCGGCTCGATGGCCGCGGCCGCCGCTGTCCTGCTGCTCAGCTCGCGCGGCACACCCGGGCGCGCCCGGGCGGCCGCGTCGCAGGGCCTGCTCCCGCTGCTCGCCGTGGTGGCGACCGCCGTCGGCCTGCTCACCTAGGTCTGGAGGCACCGGGGCGCCGAGGTCCCTACGACGTCACGTCCGCGGTGGTGAACCGCGCCCACGCCAGCGAGCCGAACACCGCCACCCACGCGACCTGCACCCCGAGCCCCTCCGCGACGACGCCCCAGTCGACCTGCAGCCGCAGGAACTCCGCGAAGTCGAACCAGTGGTGCGTGAGCAGACCCGGGTGGATCGCGGACACCTGGGGCAGCGAGTCGAGCACGGTCGAGACGATCGCGACGACGACCGTGGCGGCCATCGCGCCGACCGGCACCTCGGTGAGCGTGGAGAAGAACAGCCCGACCGCGACCAGCCCGGTCAAAGACAGCCCCACGTAGCCCACGACGCCGAGCACCCGCAGCACGCCGTCGCCGACGGGCACGGTGGTGCCGGACAGCAGGGTCACGTCGTGCAGGCCGAAGTACACCGCGCCCACGACGAGGCCGGTCACCGCCACCGCGAGCACCGCGGCGGCCGCGAACGCCAGCGCCGCGACGGCCTTCACGGTGAGCAGGCGGGTCCGCGGCACCGGCACCACCAGCAGGTAGCGCAGCGTGCCGGCGGACGCCTCGCCGGCCACGGCGTCGCCGGACGCGATGCCGATGCACAGCGGCAGCAGGAACGGCAGGCAGAGGAACAGCGCCGCGACCACCAGGAACAACCCGTTGCCGGTGACCTGGTCGACGAACGACGGCCCCTGTCCCGCCAGCGCGCTGTCGCGCGTGAGGAACAGGACAGTGCCGAGCAGCACCGGCACCAGCGCCAGCCCGGCGAGCAGGACGAGGTTGCGGCGCCGGCCGAAGACCAGCCGCAGCTCCGAGCGCAGCAGCCGGGCCCAGGCGACGGGCGCGGGCGCTGGGGCGGGCGTGGCGAGCGCGGGCAGCGGTGCCGCCGGGGCGTCAGCGCGCGACATCGAAACCCTCCCCGGTCAGCTCCACGAACACCTGCTCCAGGCTCGGGCGGGCCACCTCGAGCCCCACGAGGTCGACCCCGGCGTGCACGAGCGCGGCGGACGCCTTCTCCGGAGGGGTCGGGCCCAGCAGCGCCGTCACGGTCCCGGCGGCGTCCGGCCGGACCTCGTCGAGACCGAGCGCCGCGAGCACGTCCGCGGCCGCGCCGACCTGCGCCGGCCGGGTCCGCACGACCAGGTGGGCGGCACCTCGGCCCAGCAGCTCCGCCCGCTCGCCCTGGAGCAGCAGCCGCCCGCGGCTCATGATGCCGACGTGCGAGCACACCTGCTCGATCTCCGCGAGCAGGTGGGAGGACACGAGCACGGTCGCCCCGCCGTCCGCGAGCTCCCGCACGAGGTGGCGGACCTCGCGCGTGCCCTGCGGGTCCAGCCCGTTGGTCGGCTCGTCGAGCACCAGCAGGTCCCGGGGCTGCAGCAGGGCGGCCGCCAGCCCCAGGCGCTGCTTCATCCCGAGCGAGTACTGCCGGTAGGGCTTCGTCGCGGCCGCCGCCAGCCCGACCCGGTCCAGCGCCGCGTCGGCCCGGCGCCGGGACGTCCGCGGGTCCGCGGTGGCGTCGCCCGCGTCCAGCCGGGCGAGGTTCGCGCGGCCCGACAGGTACGGGTGGAACGCCGGTCCCTCCACGAGGGCGCCGACGCGCGGCAGCACGCGGGCCGCGTCCTCGGGGATCGCCGACCCGAGCAGCCAGGCCCGCCCGGCGGTCGGCCGGGCGAGGCCCAGCAGCATGCGGATCGTGGTGGTCTTCCCCGATCCGTTCGGCCCGAGGAACCCGTAGACCGCGCCCCGCGGCACGGCGAGGTCGATCCCGTCGACGGCGACCTGACCGGACCGGAACCGCTTGGTCAGGCCCGCGGTCCGGACGGCCAGGTCACCGGGCGCGGGGGAGGGCGACCCGGAGTCGGTGGCGACGGTCATGCCGCCGCGCGCAGCACGTCCGCCGGGACGGAGCCCACCAGCACGCGGCCGTCGTCCGTCACCAGGACGCTCAGCAGCGTCGAGGACAGCAGCCGGCCCTCGGGGACCTCGGTCGTGAGCTGCTCGTACAGCGCGGCGCCGTCCAGGCCCGGGCGGGTGACCTTGCCGTCCTCGTCGGTCGGCACGAACTCCTGGACCAGGTCCTGCGCGTGCTCGGAGCCCAGCACCCGGTCGGCGCCGGGGACGGTCGCGAGCGAGCCGGTGTCGCCGCCGACGAGGCCGGCGACGTCGACGTCGGTCAGCTCCACGACGCTCGACCACCCGGACCCGGTGACGGCCACGCCCTCCGGCAGGGCGGCGTGCTCCGGGTCGGGGACGGCGGCGGGGTCGACCTCGGGCAGCGGCACGACGACCTCCTCGGTGCTCGCCCCGGCGGGCGCCGAGAACGCCAGCACCGAGTCGTCCGGGGCGCTGAACGCGACGTCCGTGAACCCGACCTCGAGCGACGGCGCCGCGGCGTCCCCGGTGGCCCAGACCTGCACGCGCAGCGGGGCCGAGGTCTCGGCGTCCACCGCCACGACGACGCGGGACACGAGCGTGGCGTCGTCCTCGGGGCTGACGACGAGCTGGTAGGCGTCGCGGCCCGCGACGGTCGTCGGCCGGTCGACCGTCACCGTGGAGTCCTGCTCCGCGCGGGCGAGCACCTGCGAGGCGGCCTCGTCGGGGGTCGGCAGGTCCGCCGCGGCGGGCGGCGTCGCGCCTGCCTCGAGCTGCCCCGCCAGCGCGTCGTACCGGGCCTGGCCGGCGTCGTCGAGCCGGTAGTGCGTCACGGCGTCGTCGGTGGAGGAGTAGGTCCACGCCTGCGCGCCGTCGCGCACGACGGAGTACTCGGACGTCGCGCCGAGCAGCGCCACCCGGGAGCGGTCGCCGCCGTCGGACCACACGCGCAGCGTCGACGACCCGCCGAGCAGGTTCACCGGGTCCGCGCCGGTCATCTCCGAGACCGGCAGCTCGGGCAGGCCGAGCCGGGCGGTGTAGACGACGGTGCCCTGCACGGGCGTCGGCTCCGCGGCGGCGACCCGGGAGAGCAGCTCCTGCGCGTCCACGTCGGGCAGCCCGGCGGAGTCGGCGGTCGCCAGGGCGGGCACCGCGATCGCGGCGGCCACGGCGGCGACCACGACGCCGGGCACCGCCCAGCGGGCGCGGGGGGACAGGGTGCGGCGGGCACGGGTCTCGGACATGGCACCCACCCTGCCGTGCCGACGCTGAGGGGACGCTGAGAGGCGCCCGGCCGTCGCGCTGCCGGCCCCGCTCGCCGGGTGCCATGCTGCCGGGGTGCGGGTGCTGGTGGTGGACGACGAGCGCGGGCTGGTGAGCGCCCTGCGCCGCGGGCTGACGGCCGAGGGCTTCGCGGTCGACGTGGCGTACGACGGGCAGACCGGCCTGGAGCTGGCGACCGACCGGGACTACGACGTCGTGGTGCTGGACGTCATGCTGCCGCGGCGCAACGGCTACGACGTGGTCACGGCGCTGCGGGAGGCCGGCGTGACCACCCCCGTCCTCCTGCTGAGCGCGAAGGACGGGGAGCACGATGTCGCCGACGGGCTCGACGTCGGCGCCGACGACTACCTGACCAAGCCGTTCTCGTTCGTGGTGCTGGTCGCCCGCCTGCGCGCGCTGCTGCGCCGGCCCGCGCAGGTGCGGCCGGCGGTGCTGACCTCCGGGGACCTCGTGCTGGACCCCGCGGCCCGCACGGTGACCGCCGCGGGGGCGCCCGTCGACCTGACCGCGCGCGAGCTGGCGCTGCTCGAGTACCTCATGCGCAACGCCGACCGCGTCGTGGGCAAGGTCGAGCTCCGCGACCACGTCTGGGACGGCCCGGGCGAGGACGGCAACGTGGTCGAGGTGTACGTCGGCTACCTGCGGCGCAAGCTCGGCCGGGACGCGGTGCGCACGGTCCGGGGCGCGGGCTACCGGGTGGGCGGGTGACCCGCGTCCGCCGCTGGTCGCTGCGCGCGCGGCTGACGGTGGTGACCGCCGGGCTGCTGTGCGTGGCGCTCGCGGTCGGCGCCGTGCTGCTGAGCACGGTGGTGCAGCGCAGCCGGGTGGCGGCGCTCGACGACGCGGTGCGGGCGCGGGCGGCGACGGTCGCGGCGCTCGTCGCGGGCGACCAGGTGCCCGACGCGCTGCCGGTCGCCGAGCCGGGCGAGATCGTGCAGGTGCTGGACGCCCGCGGGCGCGTGGTGGCGACGTCGCCGACGGCGAGCCGCACCCTGCCCGTCCTGCCCGCCGCGGAGGTGGCCGGGCTGCGCGAGCGGGCGCCCGTCGTCGTGGGCACCGCCACGGCGTACGACCGCGCCGCGCGCGTCGCCGTCGCCGACCCCGGTGACGGCTCCGTGGTGGTCGCGACGGTGCCGCTCGCCGAGGTCCAGGGCCTCGTGCGGGCGCTGCGGCTGTCGCTCGTGGGCGTCGTCCCGGTGCTCACGGCCGTGCTCGCGCTCGCCATCTGGGTGGCGCTCGGCCGCGCGCTGCGGCCGGTGGAGCGGCTGCGGTCCGCCGCCGCGCAGGTGGCCCGGGCGGGCGGCCCCGGCGCGCTGCCGGACCCGGGCACGGACGACGAGGTGGGGGCGCTCGCCCGCACGCTCAACGAGATGCTCGACCGGCTCGAGGTGGCGGCCGCCCGGCAGCGCTCGTTCGTGGCCGACGCCGCGCACGAGCTGCGCACCCCGCTGGCGGCGCTCGGCGCGACGCTCGACGTCGCGCGGACCCACCCCGAGGCGTACGAGCGCGACGAGCTGGTGGCGGAGCTCGGCGACGAGGTCGCCCGCATGCAGGCGCTCGTCGACGACCTGCTGCTGCTCGCGCGGGTCGGCTCCCGGCCGCCGGCGTCGCAGCAGGTGGACCTCGGCGACGTCGCGCGCGACGCCCTGGCGCTCGCGGTCACGGCGGCGGGGCGCCCCGGCGTGCGGGCCGAGGTGGTGGGCGCCGGACGCGCGCGCGGCGACGCGGCGGCCGTCGGGCGGGTGGTCCGCAACCTCGCGGACAACGCGCTGCGCCACGCCCGGTCCGCCGTGCGGGTGCAGGTGACGGACGGCCGCGTGGCCGTGGTCGACGACGGGCCCGGCGTCCCGGCGGCCGACCGCGAGCGGGTGTTCGAGCGGTTCGTGCGCCTGGACGACGCCCGGGCCCGGGCCGCCGGGGGCAGCGGGCTCGGCCTGGCGATCGCGCGGGAGGTCGCGCGCGAGCTCGGCGGCGAGGTCGTGCTGGCGGACGGCGACGGCCCGGCAGCCGACGGCCCGGCGGACGACGACGCCCCGGGGCTCCGCGCCGAGCTGCGCATGCCCATGTGACGCATCTCACACCAACGTTCTGTGACCGCTGGACGTCTGCGCGGGATGTGCAGGTCATGGAGACCTCCCGCCGGAACCGTCGCGCCCGCTTCGCCGCGGTCGCCGCCCTCGCACTCGGCCTGACCGCCCTCGCGCCCGTCGCCCAGGCCGACGAGGACGGTCCCGTCGAGCCGCTGTCCAGCAGCCAGTGCGCGAGCGGCCGCTTCTGCGTCTGGTCCGGGACGAACTACAGCGGGACCTTCTGGTCCACGGCCTCCGTCGGCCTGCAGGACACCACCGTCGGCGTCGCCGGCTCCGTCTGGAACCGCATGGGGGTCGACGTCCGCATGTACTCGGGCACCGGCGGCTCCGGCACCATCCGCTGCTGGAACAACGGCCAGCAGAACGGCTCCGTCTCGGTGGGCAGCGCCTCGATCCGTACCATGACAGCCACGACGTGTTAGCGAGCGATCTGAAGGTGGCGTGGGGACGGGCGGCGACGAGGGGGCTGGGCCAGCCGACGCGGCAGGGGACGACGACGCCGCGGCCTTCGCCGCTGCCTACCGGGTGCTCGCGCCGCAGGTCCGCGGGTACGCCCGGCGCCAGGTGCCGGACGGTCTGGCCGAGGACGTCGTCTCCGAGACCTTCCTGGTGGTCTGGCGCCGCTGGCGCGAGGCGCCCCGGGACCCCGAGCAGCTCCGTCCCTGGGTGTTCGGCGTCGCGCGGCACAAGATCCTGCACGTGCGGGAGCAGCACGGCCGCGGGCTCGCGACGCTCTCCCGGGTCGCAGCCCTGGAGCCCACCCGCCCGGCGCCCGGCGACCCGGCCGACGCCCTCGCGGCCGCGGACCGCGCTCGCCGGCTGCTCGCCGCCCTCCCGCCCGCCGAGGGCGAGGCGATGGCCCTGACCGTCTGGGCGGGGCTGACGCCGACCGAGGCCGCCGAGGTGCTCGGCTGCTCGGTCACCGCGCTCACCTCGCGGCTGTCCCGGGCGCGCGCCCGGCTGGGCGCGGTGCTCGCGGCCGACGACCCCGACGGCGCCGGCCTCGGCACCGCCGACCTCACGACGACCGACCGCACGACGACCGACCGCACGACCCGCACCGCCGGCACCGTGTCACCGGGCCGCGCCGACCAGGAGAGGAGAGGCCGATGAGCACCGACGACGACCGGAAGGCCGCCCTCGCCGAGGTGGCCGCCCTGCGCGCCGCCCTGCACGCGCAGGGCCTGGACGCCGTGGTCGACGGCACGGACCCCTCCGACCGCCGGGACCCCGCCGACGACGACGCGGCGATCGCCCGGATCCTCGCCGCGGGCGCGGGCGCGGGCGCGGGCACCGAGGACGAGGCCGCAGCCCCGGCCCCCGGGTCGACGGGCACGGGTGCCGACGGCGAGCCCGCCCCCGTGGTGCCGCTGCGCCGCCGGCGGGTGCGGCCGTGGTGGCTCGCCGCCACGGGTGCGGCGGCGGCCGTCGCGGTCGCGGCGGGCATCGGCCTGTCGGACCTGCGCGACCCCGCCCCGGCGGTCGCCACCGGCTCGCCGCCGATGCTGGCGTACCCGCTGGACCCCGACGACCTGGCGCACGGCGCGGGCGGGTCCGCGCGGGACACCCTGCTGGAGCTCGCGGCGGTCGCCGACGCCCAGGTGGACCCCGCGCCGCGCGGGCAGGTGCAGCGCACGCTCTCGCAGTCGTGGCTGCTGAGCACGAACGCGCAGTGGGACGGCACATCGGACTCCACGGTCGACCCGACGGTGGTCGAGTCGTGGCTGGGGCCGGACGGGTCGCTCGTCTCGGCGGAGTGGCGCGGGACACACCTCGACGCGGGCGGGCGGCTCGGGGCGGTCGACACCAGCCCCTCCGAGGCGGCCGTGGACAGGTTGAGCGCCGGCACCGTCGACCCCGACCTGGTCGCGGAGCTCTCGCTCGACCCGGACACGCTCCGCGCGCAGCTGCGTGCGCCGCTCGCCGCCACCGGCTGCGGGACCGACGCGCCGGCGGACGCCGGGGCGTGGTGCCTCTACCGCGCCGTCACCGACCTCTCCGCGCGGTACGTGCTGCCGTCCGACGTCGAGGCGGCGATGTGGGAGGCGCTCGCGGACGAGCCGGGGGTGACCCTGGCCGGCGAGGTCGTGGACCGCACGGGCCGTCGCGCCGTGGCGGTGTCGGTGCCGGGCGCGCCGACCGACCTGGACCCCACCGTGCGCGTGCTGCTCGTGGATCGCGCGACGGGGCGGCTCTCGGGGCTCGAGGAGGTCGTGCTGTCCTCGCAGCTCCTCGGGTTCACCGAGCCCACCGTCACGCAGTTCCGCTACGTCGTGACGTCGGACTTCGTCGGGGAGGTCGGCGGCCCGGCGGCGCGGCGCTGAGTCAGCGCTGAGTCAGGGCCGCAGCTCCACCAGCACGGCGGGCACCTCGTCGGCGAGCTCGCGGGCCAGGTAGCCCAGCGGGCCCACCCGCGCGGCGAGGCGGTCCCCGGCGGCGCCGTGCACCGCCGTGCCCCAGCACGCGGCCTGCTCGGGCGGGCAGCCCCCGGCCAGGAGGCCCGCGACGGCCCCCGCCAGCACGTCGCCGCTGCCCGAGGTGCCCAGCCCGGCGTAGCCGGTGGCCGAGGCCCACACCCGCCCGTCGGGGTGGGCCACCCGCCCGGCGCAGGTGACGACGGCACCCCAGCGCGCCGCCACCCGCGCGGCGGCCTCCTCCGGGGCGGGGTCGTCGCCGTCGAGCAGGCGCGCGGCCTCGGCGAGGTTCGGTGTGAGCACCACGCGGCCGGGCGGCAGCCGCACGTCGTCCGCCATCCCGGGCAGCACGCCGAGCGCGAAGGCGTCGAGCAGGACGGCGGGGGCGTCGTCGGCGTCCCCGAGCGCGGCGAGCACACCGCGGACCAGCCGGGCGCTGCCCTCGGGCTCGTCCAGCCCCGGGCCGACGACGACGGCGTCCGCCCGGCCGAGCTCGTCGGCGAGGTGCGGCGGCAGCTCGCCGGTCGGGGAGCCGTCGGCGTCCTCGGGCAGCGCGAGCACGCCGGACTCCGGCGTCGCCACCGCGAGGGCCGTCGCGACGGACCCCGCGACGGCCAGCGTCAGCCGGCCCGCGCCGATCCGGAGCGCCGTGAGCCCCGTCAGCGCCGCCGCGCCGGGGGTGCGGCGCGCGCCGCCCACGACGAGGACGCCGCCGCGGTCGTCCTTCGCCCCGTCGCGCGCGGGCAGCGGCCAGCCGCGCAGCAGGTTCGGGGTGAGGGCGGGCGCGTCAGTCATCGCCCTGCCCCGGGTGCTCGGTCACGGGCTCGCCCTGCGCGGCCAGGTGCGTCACGTCGTCGAACGTCTCGACGCGCCACCGGCCGTCCGCGCGGGTCAGCTCCGTCAGCGAGGCGTTGCGCACGCTGTGCTCGGCGACCTCGGCCATGAGCTCCTCCTCGGTCAGGCCCTCCGCCACGTAGCGCAGCAGCCAGATCACGGCGTCGTGGCACACCACGAGCACGGTGCGGTCGGTGCCGGACTCGGCGCGCACCAGGTCCGCCAGCAGCGACCGGAGCCGGAGCGCGACGTCCGCCCACGACTCGCCGCCCGGGGGCCGGTAGTACAGCTTGCCGAGGCGGTCGCGGCGGGCCGCCTCGTCGGGGAACCGGACCTCCACCCCGTGGCTGGTGAGCCCGTCGAGGATGCCGAGCTCCCGGTCGCGGAGCCGCTCGTCGACCACCGGGCGCAGGGCGAGCCCCGCGCCGGCGACCGCCAGCTCCGCGGTGCGCCGCGCCCGCACGTAGGGCGAGCACCACAGCGCCTGCGGAGCGCGGCGCGGGGGCAGCGTCGCGAGGTGCTCGCCGAGCGCGCGCGCCTGCTCCTCGCCGGTCGCGGACAGCGGGGTGTCGGCGTCGCGGGTGGTCACGCCGACGGTCTCGTCGCCGGCGCGCTCGGCGCGCGTCGCGGCGACGTTCCCCTCGCTCTCCCCGTGCCGGACGAGCAGCAGCCTGGCGGTCATGCCCCCACGGTGTCAGGCCCGCAGCGGGGGCGCATCCGCAGGTCGGACGGCGCTCCCGGTGGGCCGGAGGTCCCGTGACGTGGGACACACCCCGGGGCTACGTTGCTCGTGACAGCGTTCACAAAGTCCGCGCTCCTGCGCGACGCGCAGTGTCGAAGGAGATCTGCCGTGCCCGAGATGATGAAGGCCGCCGTCGTCCGCGAACTCGGAGCCCCCCTCGTCGTGGAGGAGCGCCCCATCCCGGTCCCCGGACCGCACGAGGCCCTGGTCCAGGTCGACTACTCCGGCGTGTGCCACACCGACCTGCACGCGGCGCACGGCGACTGGCCGGTGAAGCCGACGCCGCCGTTCGTGCCGGGCCACGAGGGTGTCGGCCGCGTGGTCGCCGTCGGCTCGGAGGTGCACGACGTGCAGGTCGGCGACCGGTTGGGCAACGCCTGGCTCGCCACCGCGTGCGGCACCTGCCGGGACTGCCTGCGCGGCTGGGAGACGCTGTGCACCCGGCAGCAGAACTCCGGCTACTCCGTGGACGGGTCGTTCGCCGAGTACATGCTGGTCGACTCCCGCTACGCCCCGCGCATCCCGGAGGGCGTGGACGCGGCCGGCCTCACGGCCGTGCTGTGCGCCGGCGTCACGGTCTACAAGGGCCTCAAGGTGGCCGACGCCCACCCGGGCGACTGGGTGGTCGTGTCGGGCATCGGCGGGCTGGGCCACATGGCGATCCAGTACGCCGCGGCCATGGGCTACCGGGTCGTGGCCGTGACGGGCTCCGAGAGCAAGCGCGCCTCGGCGCTCGAGTACGGCGCCGAGCTGGTCGTGAACTACCGCGACGGCGACCCGGGCGAGGCCGTGCACGACCTGGTCGGCGGGGCGCACGCCGCACTCGTCACCGCGGTGAGCGAGTCGACGTTCCCGCAGGCGCTGTCGATGCTGCGCCGGGGCGGGACGGTGTCGCTGGTCGGCCTGCCGCCGGGGACGTTCCCGCTGTCGATCTTCGACACCGTCCTGCGCGGGCTCACGGTGCGCGGCTCGATCGTCGGCACCCGGCTGGACATGATCGAGGCGATCGACTTCTTCGCTCGCGGCGTCGTGCACACCAAGTACGAGCTGCGACCGCTGGACGCCGTCAACGACGTCTTCTCGCGGATGGAGACCGGGACGATCGACGGTCGTGTCGTCCTCGACATGGGTCTCTGACAACATGTGACGCACGTCACACGTCTCGCGTGTGACAGATCGAGTCCCCCTGCGGATCTCACGGGTGTACGGCCGGACGGTGTGGAGGGCACCGGTCGGACGTGAGGTGGCCCGTCCGAGCCCGCAGGGGGCGGCTCGGCCGGGCCACCTGTCTGTCCAGGGTCACCCGTCCGTCAGGGGCGCCGGCGACGGCGAGGGCGGTCAGGCGACGGGGGTGTCCCGGCGGCGCGGGAGCGTCGGCCGCGCGGGGCGGCGACCGGTCGTGCGGGCCCGGGGGGCTGCGTCCGCGGCCTCGTCCGGCCCGCCCGGGGTCGCGCCCGCCGGGTTCGCGTCCGCCGTGCCCGCAGCATCCGCCGCGTCCGCCGGGGCGGCCGCGCCGGGCTCCGTCGGGTCGTCGGTCTCCAGGTCCGGGTCCGCGTGCGCCGCGCCCGCGTCCGTGGCGGCCGGGCCGTCCTGCGCGAGGCTCGGCATCATGCGCTCCAGCTCGGGCTCCCAGGCGGCGTAGCGCTGCGGGAAGCAGCGGTGCAGCAGGTCGAGCATCGCGGACGCCGCGGTGGACGCCCCGGGGGAGGCTCCGAGCAGCCCCGCGATGGAGCCGTCGGCCGCGGTGACCAGCTCGGTCCCGAACTCCAGGACGCCGCCGCCGCGGCCCCGCTTGATGACCTGCACGCGCTGGCCGGCCGTGATGAGCTCCCAGCTCGAGTCGCGCGCCGTCGGCATGAAGGCCCGCAGGGTGCGCATCCGGGCGCCGCGCGTGGCGAGGACCTCCGTGACGAGGTACTTCAGCAGGTCGAGGTTGTGCAGCGCGACCGCGACCAGCGGCACGAGGTTCCCCGGTCGGACGGTGCGCAGCAGGTCGGTCCACGACCCCTGCTTGAGGAACTTCATGCTCCAGCCCGCGTACGGCCCGAACAGCAGGGCGGGGGAGCCGCCGACCACCCGCGTGTCGAGGTGCGGCACCGACATCGGCGGCGAGCCGACGGCGGCCTTGCCGTAGACCTTCGCGCGGTGCTGCCCGACGAGCGCGGGGTCGGTGGTGCGCAGGAACTGCCCGCTGATCGGGAAGCCGCCGTAGCCCCGGATCTCGTCGATCCCGGACGACTGCAGCAGCCGCAGCGCCCCGCCGCCGGCGCCGATGAACACGAACCGGGCGTCCAGCGTGGTGCGCCGCGGGCTGGCGTTCCACGAGCGGTCCACCAGGTGCAGGCGCCAGCCGCCGTCACGCCGCCGGCGGATCCGGCGGACCTCGTGCTGCAGGCGGACGTGCGCGCCCCGGGCGACGACGGCGTCCACGAGGTGCCGCGCCAGCGCGCCGTAGTCCACGTCGAGGCCGTCGGACGCCCGCGTGGCCGCGACGGGCTCCCCGGGGTGGCGGCCCTCCATGACGAGCGGCGCCCACTGCGCGATCGTCTCCGGGTCCTCGGTGTACTCGAGGTGGGCGAACCGCGGGTGGGCGGTGAGGGCGGCGTGCCGCCGACGCAGGTAGTCGACGTCGTCCTCGCCGCGCACGAACGTCAGGTGCGGGACCGGCGAGCGGTACCCGTCGTCGGGCAGCATCCCCGCCTCGCGCAGGTGGTCCCAGAGCTCGGTGGAGAGCTGGAACTGCTCGTTGATCGTGACGGCCTTGGCGATGTCGATGCTGCCGTCGGGCCGCTCGGGCGTGTAGTTCAGCTCGCAGAGCGCGGCGTGACCCGTGCCCGCGTTGTTCCAGGCGTCGGTGCTCTCCAGCGCGATCCCGTCGAGCCGCTCGACGACCTCGATGCGCCACGAGGGCTCGAGCTCCGAGAGCAGCGCGGCGAGGGTGGCGGACATGATGCCGCCACCGACCAGGACGACGTCGACCGGCTCAGCACTCGAGGACACCGCTCGATGCTATCCGCCGCGCGGCGGGCCGCGCGCACCATCCCCGGCCCGCGGACACCAGGGACGCAGGTCCCGGGTGGCGGTGGCCGGCCCCACGACGTGCGGGCGGGGGTCCCCGGTGCGACCGTGGGCAGATGAGCACCGACGACACCACCGGCACCGGCTACGACCCCGCCGAGGACCCGGACTCCGACCCGGCCATGCTCAACCCGCGCGAGGGCGCGCAGGCCGCCGGTGACGCCGGCGCCGACGTCGACACGGACGCCGAGCCGGCCAACCTGAACCCCCGCGGCGACGCGGTCGACGGCGACGCGGACATCCCGTGAGCCCCGCGCGCCGGCTCGACCGTTCGCTGCTGCAGACCTACCTCGGGGACCACCTCGCGGGGGCCACCGGCGGCAGCGCGCGGTTCGTCCGCATGGCCGACGCCTACGCGCGGACGCCGCTCGGGCCGGAGCTCGCGCGCATCGCCCGCGAGGTCGTCGACGAGCGCGAGTGGCTGCGCGAGACGGCGTACCGCCTGGACGCGCGTCCCAGCGCGCTCAAGCGCCTCGGCGTGGCGGTGGCGGAGCGGGCCGGCCGCCTGAAGCCGAACGGTCGGCTCACGACGCCGTCGCCGCTGTCGGCCGTGATCGAGCTCGACCTGATGCGGGCCGCCGTCGTCGGCAAGCGGGGCCTCTGGGAGACGCTCGACGCGTGGGCCGACGAGCTGGGGCTGGCACGCGAGCAGCTCGCGCGGCTGCTCGCGCAGGCCGACGAGCAGGCGCAGACGCTCACGCGGCTCGGGGCGGTCGCGCGGGAGCAGGCGTTCACCCGCGAGGCCGAGCCGGGTGGCGGCCGGGACGGCGGCGACCGGTGAGGGTCGTCGTGGTCGGCGCCAGCGGCAACGTCGGCACGGCGCTGCTGCGGCGCCTGCGCGACGACGAGACGGTGACGTCCGTCGCCGGCGTGGTGCGACGCGTCCCGCAGGGTCCCCCGCCGGCCCCGTACGACACGGTGGAGTGGTCGGCGGCGGACGTCGGCGCCCGCGGACCGGACGCGCCCGTCGTGCGCCGGCTGGCCGCCCTGTTCGCGGGCGCGGACGCCGTCGTGAACCTGGCCTGGCTCATCCAGCCCAGCCACGACCGCGACGCCCTGCGCCGCGTCAACGTCGACGGCATGCGCCGGGTGGTCGCCGCGGTCGTCGAGGCGCGGGTGCCGCACCTCGTCGTCGCGTCGTCCGTCGGGGCGTACTCGCCGTCGTACGGCGACGAACCACGCGACGAGAGCTGGGACACCTCAGGGGTGCGGTCGTCCGACTACAGCGTGGACAAGGTCGCCGTCGAGCGGCTCCTCGACGAGGCCGAGCTGCGCCACCCCGCGCTGACGATCGCGCGCCTGCGTCCGGCGCTGGTGTTCCAGCACGCCGCCGGGCACGAGATCCAGCGGTACTTCCTCGGCCCGTTCGTGCCGGGGTGGCTGCTGGGCAACCGGCTGCCGGTGCTGCCGTGGCCCGCCGGGTTCCGGCTGCAGGCCGTGCACGCCGACGACCTGGCGGACGCGTTCCGCGAGGCGGTCGTGCGGCAGGCGGCGGGGCCGTTCAACGTCGCGGGCCCCGGCGTGATCCGGGCCGCCGACGTCGCGGAGGTCGTGAGCCGCGGCCGCTGGCGGGAGGTCCCGCACGCCCCGGTGCGCGCGGCGATGTCGGCCGGCTGGCACGCGCGCGTGGTCCCGGTGGGCCCCGGGTGGTTCGACATGGGCGCGTCGGCGCCGGTCATGGACACCTCGCGCGCCGAGCGGGAGCTCGGCTTCCGGCCCCGGTACCCGGGCGTGCAGGCGATGCGGCAGCTGGTCGCGGGCATCGTGCGCGGCGCCGGGACGGCGAGCCCGCCGATGCGGCCGCGCTGATCGGCGATGCTGATCGCATGTCCGACGCGCGCCTCGTCCTCGGTGACCCTGCCGCCCCGGTGACCATCACCGAGTACGGCGACCTCGAGTGCCCGTACTGCCGGCAGGCCGAACCGGTCCTGCGCCGCCTCGTGGAGGAGTCCGACGGCGGTGTGCGCCTGGTGTGGCGGCACTTCCCGCTGTTCCAGGTGCACCCGCACGCGCTGGCCGCGGCGCTCGCCGCCGAGGCCGCCGCGGAGCACGGCCTGTTCTGGGAGATGCAGCGGGCGCTGTTCGCGCAGCAGGACCGGCTCGCGGAGCCGGACCTGCGCGCCGTGGGGGCCCGGCTCGGCCTGGACCCCGACGCCGTCGCCGGGCCGGGCGCGCAGCGGTTCGCGGACCTGGTGGAGGCCGACTACGTGACCGGGCTCGGGCTCGGCGTGCGGGGCACCCCGACGCTGTTCGTGCAGGACGAGCAGTACCGCGGGCGGCTGGACCTCGACGCGCTGCGCGCGGCCGTCGCCGCCGCGGCGCCCGGCCGGGGCTGAGCGACCCGCGGTGCGGTCAGGCCGTGCCCGGCCCCCACGGCCGCGGCGGCAGCGCCGGCGGCGGGTCGTCGTCGGGGGAGCACAGCGGCAGCCGGTCCCCGAGGATCCGCAGCAGCACCGTCCCGAGCACGGCCGCCACGAGCGAGCCCGCGAGGATGCCGATCTTCGCCTGCTCCCGGAGCTCGCCCTCGAACGCGAGCTCCGCGATGAACAGCGAGATGGTGAAGCCGATGCCCGCGAGCACGGCGCCCCCCACCAGGTGGCCCCAGCGCACCCGCCCCGGCAGCCGTCCCAGGCCGGTCCGGATCGCGAGCGTCGCGGCCCCCGTGATGCCGAGCGTGTTGCCGGCGACGAGCGCGACGGCGACGCCGATCGTGACCGGCGACGTGGCGGCGGCCCGCAGCGCCTCGGAGTCCAGGCGCACGCCGGCGTTCGCGAGCCCGAACACCGGCACGACCACGAACGCCGACCACGGGTGGAGCACGCGCTGCAGCCGCTCGCTCGCCGGCACCGCCGCCCGCGCGGCGAGCTCCGTGAGGTGCTCGCGGTCCGCGGTGGTGTCCGCCACCAGCCCGTCGGCCCACTGCGGCACCTGCTCGACGTGGGCGCGCGGCATCGCCCGCGACGGCAGCAGCAGCCCGACCAGCACCCCGGCGAGCGTCGCGTGCACCCCGGACGCGTTGACCGCGAGCCACAGGGCGACGCCGACCACCGCGTACGGCGCGAGACGCCACACCCGCAGCCACCGCAGCGCGAGCAGCGCCACCACCAGGGCCCCGGCGACGCCCAGCGCCGCCATGTCGACCCCGTCGTTGTAGAACACCGCCATCACGGTGATCGCGCCGATGTCGTCGACGATGGCCAGCGTGAGCAGGAACAGCCGCAGCCGGTCCGGGCACGCGGGCCCGAACAGCGCGAGGATGCCGACCAGGAACGCGGTGTCCGTCGACATCACGACGCCCCAGCCGTGGGCGGCCTCCGTCCCGGCGTTGAACAGCAGGTAGATCAGCGCGGGGACCGCCAGGCCGCCGAGCGCCCCGAGCGCCGGGACCGCCACCGTGCGCCGGTCGCGCAGCTCGCCGCTGGTGACCTCGCGGTTGATCTCCAGGCCCACGACGCAGAAGAACACCGCCATCGCCGCGTCGTTCACCCAGTGGTGCAGGTCGAGGTCCAGGCCGACCCCGCCGACGTGGAACCCGGCCGAGGTCGACCACAGCGCCTCGTACGCCCCCGCCAGCGGGGAGTTCGCCCACACGAGCGCCACGACGGTCGCCCCGAGCAGGAACACCGCGCTGCCCGCCTCGGTGGCCAGGAAGTCCCGCACGGAGGGGCTGACGGACGGCAGCCGCAGGCGCAGCGGGGGTCCCGGGACGGAGCGGGCGGGGTCGATGGCGTCGGTGGCCACGGGCGGCTCCCAGCGGTCGGTGGTCGGGCGGGGGTGCGGGCCGTCCGCGGGCCCGGCGCTCTCGTCCCGAACGTCGCGGGTGGCGCCAGTATGCCGAGGGACGTGCCGGTGCGCGACGATGAGGGCATGACGACCACCCCGCGCACTGCTGTCGTGACCGGAGCCGGACGGGGGATCGGCCGCGGCCTCGCCCTCGGGCTGGTGCGGGCCGGCTGGGACGTGGCGCTGCTCGGCCGCAGCCCCGGGCCGCTGGCGGCCGTCGCGGCGGAGGCGGCTGCCGCCCGGCCCGGCGCCCACGTCGTGACGGAGGTCGTCGACGTCGTGGACCGCGCGGCGGTGGAGGCGGCCGTCGCCCGCGTCGAGGCGGCGTTCGCGGCGCAGGGCGGGGTGGGGCTGCTCGTCAACAACGCCGGCGTGATCGAGCGCCAGGAGGTCGACCTGGTCCGCGACGACCCGGACGACGTGTGGCGCGTGATCGAGACCAACGTGCGCGGCCCGCTGCTGCTCAGCCACGCCGTGCTGCCGGGGATGCTCGCGCGCGGCGCCGGGTACGTCGTCAACATCAACTCCGGGTCGGGGCACCGCCCGTCGCCGGTCTACACCGGCTACGGCATCAGCAAGGGCGCGCTGGCCCGGCTCACCACGATGATCGACCGGCAGTACGCGGACCGCGGCGTGCGGGTGCTGGACGTCGCTCCCGGCGTCGTCGTCACCGACATGACCCGGGGGATGCCGCTGCACGACGACCGCACGCAGTGGACGCCGGTGGAGGACACCGTCGTGCTCGTGGACGCGTTCGGGTCCGGGCGGCTCGACGCGCTGTCGGGGCGGTTCGTGCGCGCGGGGACGGACACGGAGGAGTCGCTCCGGGAGGTCGCCGCCCGGGTGGTGGAGGCCGACGCCCGGACGCTGCGGCTCGTGCCCTACGGCCCGGACGACCCGGTGGCGTAGGGCAGCCAGCGTCCCGGTCGCCGCGGGGCTGAACCCGGGGTCAGAGCGCGGCGGAGGTGAGCGTCGGCGGCACGTGCGCCCCGTGCCCCGCCGCCCGCAGCGCGTCCCGCAGCCGCTCGGCGGCCGCGTCGAGCTCGTCGCCCGGCACGTCGTGCCGCGCGGCCGAGAAGCTCAGCTCGGCCTCGCCCCAGGCCGGCAGCACGTGCAGGTGCAGGTGCGGCACCTCGAACCCGGCGACCAGCAGCGCCGCACGCGGGGCGTCCCACGCGGCCTGCTGCGCCCGCCCGACGGTCTTCGCGACGCGCACCAGGTGGGCCAGCAGGTCGTCGTCGGCGTCGGTGAGCTGGGCGACCTCCTCGCGGGGGACCACCAGCACGTGCCCGTCGGAGATGGGGGCGATCGTCGCGAACGCCACCGCGCGGTCGTCGGCCCACACGAACCGGCCCGGGAGCTCGCCGTCGATGATGCGGGTGAACAGCGTCGTCATGCCGCCCACGGTACCGACGGGCGGGCCGCCGCGGGGTCAGCCCGCGAGCCGGTCCCGCAGCGCCAGCACCGTGCGCCAGTTGCGCGCGGTCCCCGAGCGGCCTGCGAGCCGGTCGAGCACCGCCGCGGTGACCTTCGAGCGCCCGATCCCGTCGGGGTAGTGCACGTAGCCCTCGGTCCCGCTCCAGGTCGCGCGCTCGCGGCCGTACCGCGCGAGGTCCGCGGGCCCGTCCGCGGGGGCCGGTCCGTCGAGGAACACGACCACCAGGTGCGACGGGTCGGTCGCGGCGGCCTCCGCGAACGGGTTGCCCGCGACGACCGCGTCGACCTGCTCCCGGGTGCGCACGGTCAGCGCGAGCGGCCGCCCCAGCCGGTCGGCGAGGTCCGCCGCGAGCCGCTCCGCCAGCGCGCCCGTCGTCGCGGGGGAGCCGGGCGCGGGCACGAGGAGGAGGTTGCCGGTCGCGAGGTGCGTGGCGACGTCGGTGTGGCCCAGGGACGTCGCCGCGTCGCGGAGGTCCGCCATGGGCAGCGCCGACGCCCCGCCGACGTTGACGGCGCGCAGCAGCACCAGGACGCGCTCGCCGTCGGGGACGGGCCGGTCGTGCGCGGCGGTCCGGGTCGGGGCCACGGGGTCCTCCTCGGTCGGGGCCGGCGGGTCGCCCCGCGGGGTCCGGGCAGCGGCGGCTCAGAGGTAGCGCAGCGGGTCGAACTCGTCGAGCGGGATGATCCGCAGACGCGGCAGCGTCACGTTGAACGCCTTGACGTCCGACTCCAGGTCGAACGCCTCGAGCCCGCGGTCGGCCAGGTGCGCCAGGGACGTGCTCGTGAACTCCCGGAACGCCAGCAGCCCGACGCGCCGGTCGGTGCCGAGCAGCGCCTCGACCTCCGGGGCGAAGTCGCCGTCGTGCGACGCCAGCATCACGTCGCCGTCACGGCCGGCGAGCGCCTCGAGCGTCCGCTTGATGCCGATGTCGACGACCTTGCCCTCGCCGGCCAGCGGGATGGGCTGGTAGCCGATGGCCAGCAGCGCCTGCACGAACGACATGGGCAGCGTGCCGCTGGTGGCGTTGAGGAAGAACAGCCCCTTGGTCGGGCGTCCCCAGGTGCGCTCCGCGAAGTCCAGCACGCGCTCCCACCGCGGGCGCTGCTCCGGCGTCGGGCGCCCGTTGAGGATCGACGACCCGAGCGTCGCGTCGATGTTCTCGCCGTCGACCAGCACGTACGTCGAGCGCACCCCGTCGTTCTGCATCCCGTCAGCGTAGCCGCGCCCCTCCGCCCCCCGCCCGCCCGGTCCCCGGACGTGCAGCGCGGCCGGGCGCGACCGGACGCCCGCGCCCGGCTCAGGGCGGGAACAGGGGCGGGCGCCGCGCGGTTGGGCAGGTGTATGCAGACGCATGGACCGAGCGGGGAGCGCGCGTGATCGAGCAGGCGGAGCGGGCCGGAACGGACCCGAGGGTCGGGGCGGACGTGCGGGCGGCCGCGACCGCGTGGGAGGAGCTGTTCCGCGCGCAGGTGGCGATCATGCGCCGGCTGCAGCGCGACCCCATCTGGGACCGCATCTCGCTGCGCGAGTACGACGTGCTGTTCACGCTGAGCACCGCGCCGGACGGCCTGCGCCTGCGCGACCTGGGCGAGTCGAGCCTGCTCAGCCAGCCGAGCCTCAGCCGCATGGTCGAGCGCCTGGAGGACGCCGGGTGGGTGCGTCGGACGCCCGCCCCCGGGGACGGCCGCGGCGTGGTCGTGGCCCTGACCGACGCCGGTGCGGCGCTGCAGCGCGAGGTCGGCCGGCGGCACGTGCAGGCCATCGCGCACTACGTCGGCGGCGCCCTCCCGGCGGAGGACCTCGCGGAGCTGACCCGGGTCGCCGGGGCGCTGCGGGGCGCTCAGGCGGGCATCGCGGACCTGGACCGCGGGACGCCGCCGGCGCCCGCCGCCCGGTGATGACGCTGGTCACACCCGTGAGGTGCGGCCGGGGGGACCTCCGGCCCACGACTTCCGCGCAGGCGCCGCCGACGATGGATCAGGCGATCAGGGGCACGGGCCGGGGGTCCCGCGTCGATTCGCCGGACGAGCAGCCGTGGAGGGCAGAGCGATGAGGATCCTGGTGACGGTGGCCTCGCGTCACGGCGCCACCGCGGAGATCGGCTCGGCGGTCGCGGACGTGCTGCGGGCCGACGGGCACTCCGTCGACGAGGTGGCACCGGACGAGGTCACGGACGTGACGCCGTACGACGCCGTCGTGCTCGGCTCGGCCGTCTACACCGCGCACTGGCTCCCGGCCGCCCGCGAGTTCGGGTCCCGGTTCGCCCCGGACCTCCGGCACCGGGTGGTGTGGGTGTTCTCGTCGGGACTCGCCACGCAGCCGGCGGCGTCCGCCAACAGCCCGCACGAGCTGCTGGCGCTCATGCAGAACATCGGGGCGCTCGGCCACCGCGCGTTCGCGGGCCGGCTGCTGCGCAGCGAGCTGGCGTTCGCCGAGCGCGCCCTCATCGCCGGTGCGCGTGCGAAGGAGGGCGACCACCGGGACTTCGACGCGGTGCGCGCCTGGGCCGGGCAGCTCGCCGAGCACCTGCGCACGCTCGCCCCGGCGGCGACGGCCTGACGCGGCCCCGCCCGGGGCTCGCACGTCGCGCAAGCGGCTTGCGTGATCACGTCGTAGACTTGCGCTCATGGCTGGCAGGCTGGCGGAGGTCGCGCAGAAGGTCGGGGTGTCTGAGGCGACGGTGAGCCGCGTGCTCAACGGCCGCACGGGGGTCTCCGAGCAGACGCGCCAGGCCGTGCTCACCGCCCTCGACGTGCTCGGGTACGAGCGGCCGACGAAGCTCCGCGGCGAGCGCGCCCGGCTGGTGGGCCTCGTGCTGCCCGAGCTGCAGAACCCGATCTTCCCCGCGTTCGCCGAGGTCGTCGGCGGCGCGCTCGCGCAGCAGGGCTACACGCCCGTGCTGTGCACGCAGACGGCGGGCGGGGTGTCCGAGGCCGACTACGTCGACCTGCTGCTCGCGCAGCAGGTGTCGGGCATCGTGTTCGCCGGCGGCAACTTCGCGCAGCGCGGCGCCGACCACGACCACTACGGCCTGCTCGTCGACCGCGGGCTCCCCGTCGTGCTCATCAACGCGGCCATCGAGGAGCTGCCCTTCCCGCGCGTGTCCTGCGACGACGAGGTGGCGGTCGAGCAGGCCGTCGGCCACCTCGCGTCCCTCGGCCACACCCGCATCGGCCTGGTGCTCGGCCCCGTCGACCACGTGCCGTCCGAGCGCAAGCTACACGCCGCGCGCGCCGCGGCCGAGCGGCTCGGGCTGGCGCTCGACGACGACGTCGTGGCCCGCAGCGCGTACTCCCTGGAGGCCGGGCAGGCGGCGGCGACCCGGCTGCTGCGCCAGGGCGTGACCGGGCTGGTGTGCGCCTCCGACCCGCTCGCGCTCGGGGCCATCCGCGCCGCCCGCCGTGCGGGACGGCGCGTCCCGGACGACGTGTCCGTGGTGGGGTACGACGACTCGCTGTTCATGAACTGCACCGAGCCGCCGCTCACCACCGTGCGGCAGCCGATCGAGCCCATGGGGCGCGCCGCGATCGACCTGCTCGTCGGGCAGATCGGCGGGCACCCCGTGTCGACGGACGAGCTGCTGTTCGAGCCGGAGCTGGTGGTCCGCGGCAGCACGGGGCCGGCAGCCGGGGCCTGAGCGGAGGCGGCGCCGGGGCGCCCGGGCGGCCTGCGCCGTCCGTGCCGGCCCCTGCGCCGTCCGCGCCGGGCTGCCCGGGTCTCCGCGCCGGGCTGCCCGGGTCTCCGCCCCGCCCGCGCTCGGTCCCGCACCTGCCCCGCCCTGCGCGGGGCGGGTTCCGTCGTCGCGCCTCCCGCGCGCCTCCCGCGCGCCGTCCGTGCCGGCCGCGCCGCGCTCGTCGCACCCCGGAGCGCCGACACCCGGACGACGGTCGCGTTTTGATAACGCTCCTGTCGAGTTCTTGCGCGCAACACGTTGCAGGATTTAGTGTCCCTGCTGCGCGGCCGACGACGGTCGCGGACGGAGATGCCGCAGCTCGACCCCGCGGCCGGCGAGAACGAGGCACGACGTGGTGCACCCCCCGACCGACGACCCGACCTGGTGGCGCGACGCGGTGATCTACGAGGTCTACCCGCGCTCCTTCGCGGACGGCGACGGGGACGGCACCGGGGACCTGGCGGGCGTCCGCAGCCGGCTGCCGTACCTGGCGGACCTCGGGGTCGACGCGATGTGGTTCACGCCCTGGTACGTGTCGCCGCTGGCCGACGGCGGGTACGACGTCGCGGACTACCGGGCGATCGACCCGGCCTTCGGCACCCTCGAGGAGGCCGAGGCGCTGATCGCGGACGCGCTCGCGCTCGGCATCCGCACGATCGTCGACGTGGTCCCGAACCACGTCTCGGACCAGCACCCGTGGTTCCGTGCCGCGCTGGCCGCGGGCCCGGGTTCGCCCGAGCGGGAGCGGTTCTGGTTCCGGCCCGGGACGGGCGCCGACGGCGACGGGATCCCGACGCACTGGGTGTCGAGCTTCGGCGGGTCGACGTGGACGCGGACCACCGACCCCGACGGCGCGCCGGGGGAGTGGTACCTGCACCTGTTCGCGCCCCAGCAGCCGGACCTCAACTGGACGCACCCCGACGTCTGGGCGGAGCACGAGGACGTGCTGCGGTTCTGGTTCGACCGCGGCGTCGCCGGCATCCGCATCGACTCCGCGGCGCTGCTGGTGAAGGACCCCGCGCTGCCGGAGCTGCCGCCGGCGGGGTCGGTGCCCGCCCCGGGCGCCCACCCCCACGTCGACCGCGACGAGCTGCACGACGTCTACCGGGCGTGGCGGAAGGTCGCCGACTCCTACGCCGGCACCCGCGTGCTGGTGGGCGAGGTCTGGCTGGAGGACACGGCCCGGTTCGCGGCGTACCTGCGCCCCGACGAGATGCACACCGCCTTCAACTTCGACGTCATGACCCAGCCGTGGGACGCCGCGGCGCTGCGGGCGTCGGTCGACAGGACGCTCGCCGCGCACCGGGAGGTCGGCGCGCCGGCCACCTGGGTGCTCTCGAACCACGACGTCACGCGCCCCGTGACCCGGTACGGGCGCGCGGACTCGGCGTTCAGCTTCGCCACCAAGCGGGCCGGCACCCCGACCGACCTCGCGCTCGGCACCCGGCGGGCACGCGCCGCCGCGCTGCTCACCGCCGCGCTGCCCGGGTCGCTGTACGTCTACCAGGGCGACGAGCTCGGGCTGCCCGAGGTCGAGGACCTGCCGCCGGAGGTGGTGCAGGACCCCATGCACGAGCGCTCCGGCGGCGTCGACCCCGGGCGGGACGGCTGCCGGGTCCCGCTGCCCTGGTCCGGCGACCGGCCGCCGTTCGGCTTCGGTCCCGGGACGGGCCAGCCCTGGCTGCCGCAGCCGGAGTCGTGGGCCGCGCTCACCGTCGAGGCCCAGCAGGCCGACCCGGCGTCGATGCTCGCGCTGTACCGCGCGGCCCTCGCGCTCCGGCGGGCCGAGCCCTGCCTGGGCGACGGGGAGCTGCGGTGGCTGGACGCCGGCCCGGACGTGCTGGCCTTCAGCCGCGGCGACGTGCTCTGCGTCGTCAACCTGTCCGACCGCCCCGTCCCGCTGCCCGAGCACGCGGGCGTGCTGCTCGCGTCCGACGGCACGGGGAGCGCGGGCGCGGCGGGCGTGGCGGACGACGCGGACGGCGCCGCGCTGCCGCCCGACACCGCCGTGTGGCTCCGCGCCGCGTCCTGACCCGACCCCGACCCCACCTCCCACCCGACCCCGACCCCGACCCGACCCCCGAGACCACCCGCACGACCGCCCATCCCCGCACCACCCGACACGAGGAGTGACGATGAGGTCCTCACGCACCACCGCGATCGCCCTGAGCGGCGCGCTGTCCTTCACCCTGCTGGCCGCGTGCAGCAGCGGCTCCGACGACGCCGGCGACGGCGAGAGCGCGGGCGGGAAGACCGTCCTGCGCGTCGTCTCCCTGCTGCCCGGCTCGGAGCAGGAGGCGTTCGACGCCTTCGACGAGCAGGTCGCGCAGTTCGAGGCCGCGAACCCGGACATCGACATCCAGCCGGAGGAGTACGAGTGGAAGGCGACGACGTTCGCCGCCCAGCTCGCCGGCGGCACGCTGCCGGACGTGTTCGAGATCCCGTTCACCGACGGCAAGACGCTGATCGAGAACGGCCAGCTCGCCGACATCGACGCGCAGTTCCGGGAGCTGCCGTACGCCGGCGACTTCAACCCGAACGTCCTGGACGCGGGCACCGGGGCGGACGGCAAGGTCTACGCGATCCCGGCGAAGTCGGTGTACGGCATCGGCCTGCACTACAACCGCGCGCTGTTCGAGCAGGCCGGGCTGGACCCGGACGACCCGCCGACCACCTGGGACGAGGTCCGCGACGACGCGAAGGCGATCGCCGACGCGACCGGCCAGGCGGGCTACGCGACCATGACGCAGAACAACACCGGCGGCTGGCAGCTCACCGTCGCGACGTACGCCCGCGGCGGTCGCGTCGAGACGACGGGCGACGACGGGACCTACACGGCCACGCTCGACAACGACGGCACGAAGGCCGCCTTGGAGTACCTGCACGACCTGCGCTGGGAGGACAACTCCATGGGCGCGAACTTCCTGCTCGACTGGTCGTCCATCAACCAGGCGTTCGCGGCCGGCCAGATCGGCATGTACACGTCCGGGTCGGACGTCTACACCTCCCTGGTGCAGACCAACGCGATCAACCCCGACGACTACGGCCTGACCGCCGTCCCGCTCGAGGGCGACGACGCGGGCGTGCTGGGCGGCGGCACGCTGGCCGCGGTGAGCACGTCGGCCTCCGACGCGCAGAAGTCCGCCGCCGTGAAGTGGATCGACTTCTACTACCTGCGCAAGCTGACCGACCAGGACGCGGCCGTCAAGGACGCCGAGACGCTCGTCGCCTCCGACCAGCCGGTCGGCACCCCGGTGCTGCCGATCTTCAGCCAGGAGCAGTACGACCAGTCCCAGGAGTGGATCGCCGACCTCATCAACGTGCCGCTCGACCAGATGACCGGGTTCACCGACGTCATCTTCGACCAGCCGCTGATCCCGGAGCCGTCCGGCTCCACCCAGGAGCTGTACGGCGCGCTCGACACCGTGGTGCAGGCGGTGCTGACCGACGAGAACGCCGACATCGACCAGCTCCTGGCGGACGCGAACGCCTCCGTCCAGGCGATCCTCGACAAGAACGCGGGCTGACGTGACGTCCCTCCCTCACGGGGCCCGCACCACCCGGCGGACCCAGGCGCGGCGGACCCCCGCCGCCTGGGTCCGCCGCGGCGGCGCGAGCACGCTCGTCTTCGCGCTGCCCGTCCTGGTGGTGTTCGGGCTGTTCTCCTGGCTGCCCATCGGCCGCGCCGTCGTGATGAGCCTGCAGGAGACCAACCTCGTCACGACGGCCTGGGTCGGGCTCGAGAACTTCCGCACGGTGCTGGCCGACCCGCTGCTCGCGACCGCCGTGAGGAACACGCTGTGGTTCGCGGCCCTCGCGCTGCTGCTCGGCTACCCGGTGCCGCTGCTCGCGGCGGTGCTCATGAGCGAGGTCCGGCGCGCCAAGGGCCTGTTCAGCGCCCTCGCGTACCTGCCGGTCGTCGTGCCGCCCGTCGTCGCCGTGCTGCTGTGGAAGTTCTTCTTCGACGCGCGTCCCGAGGGCGTGTTCAACACGATGCTCGGCTGGGTCGGCCTCGGGCCGGTGCCGTGGCTGCAGGACGCGTCCTGGGCGATGCCGTCGCTCGTGCTCGAGGCCACGTGGGCGGGCGCGGGCGGCACGATCATCATCTACCTGGCCGCGCTGACGTCCGTGCCCGGCGAGCTCTACGACGCCGCCGAGGTCGACGGGGCGTCCGTGTGGCGCAAGATCTGGCACGTGACGATGCCGCAGCTGCGCGGCGTCCTGCTCATCACGTTCATCCTGCAGATCATCGGGACCGCGCAGGTGTTCCTCGAGCCGTACCTGTTCACCGACGGCGGCCCCGCGAACGCCACCATCACCGTGCTGCTGCTGGTCTACCGCTACGCGTTCGGGCAGAGCCTCGGCGGGGACTACGGGGCGGCGACCGCGCTGAGCCTCATGCTCGCGGTCGTGCTGGCCGTGCTGTCCGTCGTGTACTTCCGCCTCACCCGGTCCTGGAGCCAGTCATGACGACCTCGACGACCTCGACGACCCCGGCCGGCGGCGCGACGCCCGCGCTCGCGGTGCCAGCGGCCGGCGACCCCGTGCCGGCCCGCACCCGCGCCCCGGGCCGGCGCCGCCGCCCCCGCGACGAGGAGGACCGCGGCGCGCTCTCGCCCGCGGACTGGCGCCGCCCGGCGGTGCGCCGCTCGATGCGGCTGTCGCACGGCGTCCTGCTCGCGCTGCTCGTGCTGTGCGGCCTCGGCCCACTGGTGCTGCTCGCGAAGTTCGCGGTCACCCCGACGCAGGACATCCTGCGCACGCCGCTCGCCGTCTTCCCGCACGGCATCGCGTGGGAGAACCTCGGCGCGGCGTGGAACGACGTGCAGGTCAGCCGGTACTTCCTCAACACGGTCGTCATCGCGGCCGGGTCGTGGGCGAGCCAGATCCTCGTCGCCACCACCGGCGGCTACCTGCTGTCCGTGCTGCGCCCGCGGTACGCCCGGCTCGTGCAGGGGGCCGTGCTGGCCACGCTGTTCGTGCCCGCCGTCGTGCTGCTCGTGCCGCTGTACCTGGTGATCCTCGACCCGCCGGTGCTCGGCCGGTCGCTGATGAACTCGTACTGGGCGGTGTGGCTGCCCGCGGGGGCCAGCGCCTTCAACGTGCTGCTGGTGCAGCGCTTCTTCGACTCCCTGCCGCGGGAGGTGTTCGAGGCGGCGCGCGTCGACGGCGCCGGACCGTTCCGGCTGTTCTGGTCGATCGTGCTGCCGATGAGCCGGCCCATCCTCGGCGTGGTGTCGGTGTTCGCCGTCATCGCGTCGTGGAAGGACTTCCTGTGGCCGCTGCTCGTGCTGCGCGACCCGGACATCCAGCCGCTGTCCGTGCGGCTGCCGTCCCTGCAGGCCACCACCGACCTCGGCGTGCTCATGGCGGCCCTGGCGATCTCGACGCTGATCCCCGTGCTGCTGTTCCTGGTGTTCCAGCGGCTGTTCCTGCGGGGCGCCGGGCTCGGCGGGGCGGTGAAGGGCTGATCTGACGGCGCGTCGTGACAACGTCACGCCCCGGGGCGCCGCCGCCCGGCCGCGGCCGCCGCGGGGGCGATGGGATGATGGATCGGTGCCTGCCCCCACCCTGACGGCGTCGTCGCTCGCCCCGTACGACGCGGTGATCCTGCTCTCGTTCGGCGGCCCGGAGAAGCCCGAGGACGTCCTGCCGTTCATGCGCAACGTGACGCGCGGCAAGGGCATCCCGGAGGAGCGGCTCGTCGAGGTCAGCCGCCACTACGCCCTGTTCGGCGGGCGGAGCCCCATCAACGACCAGAACCGCGCCCTGCTCGCCGCGCTGCGGGCCGAGATGGACGCCCGCGGCCTCGACGTGCCGCTGGTGTGGGGCAACCGGAACTGGGAGCCGTACACCGAGGGCGCCCTGGCGGACCTGCGCGGGCGCGGCGCCGGCCGGGTGCTGGCCCTCGTCACGTCGGCCTACGGGTCGTACTCCGGGTGCCGGCAGTACCGCGAGCACGTCGCGGCGGCGCTCGCGGGCGTCGCCGGCGCCGACCCCGTGCCGGCCGACGCGGAGGCCGTCGCGGGCGTCCGCGTCGACAAGCTGCGGCACTACTTCAACCACCCCGGCTTCGTCCGGGCGAACGCCGACGCCGTCGTCGAGGCGTTCGGCGAGCTCGCCGAGCGCACCGGCCGGCCGGTCGCGGACGTCGTCGCCGACGCCCCGCTGCTGTTCGTCACGCACTCCATCCCGCTCGCCATGGAGGCCGGCTCCGCCGCCGCCCGCCCCGGCTACGTCGCGCAGCACGAGGACGCGTGCACGCAGGTCGCCGCGCTCGTCGCCGCCGAGCTCGGCGTCGAGCCCTCGTGGAGCCTCGCGTTCTGCTCCCGGTCCGGGCCGCCGTCGCAGCCGTGGCTCGAGCCCGACGTCAACGACGTGCTGACCGAGCGCGCCGCGGCCGGCGTCACCGGCGTCGTCATGTCCCCGATCGGCTTCGTCTCCGACCACATGGAGGTGGCCTACGACCTCGACACCGAGGCCATGGCGACCGCCCGCGAGCTCGGCGTGACCGCGGTGCGCGCCGGCTCGGCGTCCACGCGCGCGCCGTTCGTCGCCGGGCTCGTGGACCTCATGGTCGAGCGCGCCGCCGCCGAGCGCGGTGAGCAGCCCGAGCGCGTCACCGTCGGCGCCCTGGACGCCTGGCCCGACCGGTGCGCCGTCGGCTGCTGCTTCCAGCGCGCCGGCGTCGACACGGGCATCCCCGCGGTCTCCGGCTCGGACGAGCCGCGACCCCGGCCCCAGCAGCAGGACGGCAGCGAAGGAGCAGCAGCACGATGACCAGCACCACCCCCCCGGTCGGCGGGCACACCCCCGAGGTCGCGGACGAGATCAACAGCTCGATCCACTACGCCATGTACGCGGTGTTCGAGACGGCGTCCGCGCTGCCCGCCGACGCCGACGTCCGCGCGCGCCTGGTCGCCGAGACCCTCGACGCCCTCACCGGGCCGGACGCGCCCGAGGGCCTCGTCGTGCGCGGCTGGTACGACGTCGCCGGCCTGCGCGCCGACGCCGACCTCATGGTGTGGTGGCACGCCCCGACGGTCGAGGCCGTGCAGGACGCGTTCCACCGGCTGCGCGCCGGCGGCCTCGGCGAGCACCTGCTGCCCGTGTGGTCCGTCGCCGCGATGCACCGGCCCGCCGAGTTCAACCGCGGGCACGTCCCGGCGTTCCTCGCCGGCGAGGAGCCGCGCGCCTACCTGTGCGTGTACCCGTTCGTGCGGTCCTACGAGTGGTACCTGCTGCCCGACGCCGAGCGCCGCGAGCTGCTGCGCGAGCACGGCCACGCCGCGCGCGACTACGTCGACGTCCGCGCGAACACCCTGTCGTCGTTCGCCCTGGGCGACTACGAGTGGATCCTCGGGTTCGAGGCCGACGAGCTGCACCGCATCGTCGACCTCATGCGCGACCTGCGGAACACCGGCGCCCGCCGGCACGTCCGCGAGGAGGTGCCGTTCTACACCGGCCCGCGCGTCGAGCTCGCCGAGTGGGCCGAGCGGCAGCCGCGCGACTGACGCGGACCGCGTCCCCGGGGCTCAGACCTCGGACTCCCCGGGCGGGGCGGGCAGCAACCGGCTGACCCGCCCGCCCGGGTCCGTCAGCACGAGCGCGTCGCCGTCGACCCGCGCGTGCAGCCGGACCCCGAGCAGCTCCAGCACCGCGCGCTCCCGGGCGGTGTGCTCCGGCGTGCCGGCCATCAGCGTCGTCACCACCGGCCCGAACGTCAGCGTGCCGTCCTCCCAGGACCAGGTCCCGCGCAGCCGGTTCACGCCGCCCGTGCCGTAGACCTGCCCGTCCCCGGCGAACGTCAGCGCCGGCCGCGACCTGTGCGGCTCGTCCGGCGGCACCGGCACCCCGGCGACCTCCACGAACTGCCACGTGCGCCCGACGACGTCGTCCATGCCCCCGATCATGGCACCCCCACCCGCCACGCACCCCGCGGCCCCCGACCCCTCGGAGCGCCCCGTGATGTTCGGAGCCTCCCGCGCGGCGTTCGGCGCCTCCCGCGCGACGTTCGGAGCCTCCCACCCCACCCCCCCGTCGGAAGCTCCGACGGTGCTCGGAGGGGTGCGCGCGGGATCGGAGGTGTCCGCGGAGGCCTGCGAGCCCGCGCGATGACCACCGATGCCCGTCGGAGCCTCCGAAGGGGGAGCGGCCCGAGCCCGAGCCGGTCACCAGGAGGCGGCGAGGGCCTCCAGGGTGGCGACGCGGTCGGCGACGTCGTGCGTGGTGGCGGTGACGATCAGCTCGTCGGCGCCGGTGCGGTCGACGAGCTCGCGCAGCGCGGCGACCGCGCGGTCGGCAGTCGTCGCGTGCTGCGTGCCGGGCACGCGGGAGAAGAAGTCCCGGGCCTGCTCCGGATCGAGGGCGTCGAGCATCGCGGCGGCGTCCTCGGGCGTCTCGATCGGCGCGAGTGCCCCACGGCTGCGCAGCCGCAGGGCCATGACCTTGCTCGGTCCGGCGAGCCAGGCGGCGCGCTCCTCCGACTCGGCGACGACGACGGAGGCGGACACCATGAGGTGCGGGGCGTCGAGCACGGCGGAGGGGCGGAACGCCGACCGGTACACCTCGGCAGCCTGCGTGGTGATGCCGGTCCCGAAGTGGTGGGCGTACGAGAACGGCAGCCCGAGCTCTCCGGCGAGCTGCGCGCTGAACGTCGACGACCCGAGCAGCCACACCTCGGGGGTCCCGGCAGCGGCCGGCGTGGCGGTCAGCCGCGCGGCGGTGGCGCTCGCCGCGCGGCCCTCCGGCAGCTGACCGAGCAGCGCGAGGACGTCCAGCAGCTCCGCGGGGAAGTCCTCGGCGCCGAGCCCCTCCACCGTGCGGCGCAGCGCGGCGGCGGTCGCGGGGTCGGCGCCCGGCGCCCGCCCGATGCCGAGGTCGACGCGGCCGGGGTGCAGGGCCTCGAGCATCGCGAACTGCTCCGCGACCACGAGCGCCGGGTGGTTCGGCAGCATGACGCCGCCGGAGCCGACGCGGATCCGGTCCGTGGAGGCGGCGAGGTGCGCCAGCAGCACGGCGGGAGACGTCGACGCCACCGCGGGCATGCTGTGGTGCTCGGCGACCCAGAACCGTCGGTAGCCGAGCCGGTCGGCCGCGCGGGCGAGCGTGGTGGAGTCGGCGAGGGCGTCGGCGCTGGTGCGGCCGGTGCCGACGGGGGCGAGGTCGAGGACGGACAGCGGGACGGCGTGGTCGGTGCTCACACCGGGGCCAACGCGGCCGGGCGGCCGAGGCTTCCCCCGCCTCCCTCCGGCGCCGGCCCCACACCCCCCGCCGTCGGAGGCTCCGACGGGTGCCGGAGGTCGTCGCGCGGGCTCGGAGGTCTCTGCGGGGACCTCCGAGCCCGCGTCGAACCCTCCGATGCCGCGTCGGAGCCTCCGAGCATGGTGGGGGTTCCGGGCGCCCGGGGAAGGCTTCGGCGGGCGAGCCGGAGGAGCCCGGGGCGCGCCGCCGCCCGCGTCGCCGGAGCGGTCAGGCTCCCGACGGCGCCGCCGTCACGGGTACAGGCCGCGCAGGCGGTGCGCCTCCGCGACGCGCCGGACGCCGATGACGAGCGCGGCGTCGCGCAGCGTGATGCCGTCCGCCCGGGCCCGCTGGGCGACGGCGGCGTAGGAGGCGCGCATGCGCTGCTCGAGGCGGTCCTCGATCTCCCGCTCGGTCCACCAGTACGCCTGCTGCGCCTGCACCCACTCGAAGTAGGACACGACGACGCCGCCGGCGTTCGCGAGGATGTCGGGCACGACCGTGATCCCGCGCTCGGCGAGCACGCGGTCGCCGGCGCTGGTGGTGGGGCCGTTGGCGCCCTCGACGACCCACCGCGCCTTGACCGTGCGCGCGGTGTCCTCGTCGAGCACGTCCTCCACGGCTGCCGGGATGAGCACGTCGACGTCGAGGCCGAGCAGCTCGGCGTTCCCGACGGGGTCGCCGCCGGGGAACCCGACGACCGAGCCGGTCTCGGCGACGTGGGCGGTGAGCGCCGCGACGTCGAGCCCGCCGGGCGCGTGCACGCCGCCGTACTGGTCGCTGACCGCGACGACGCGCGCGCCGCCCTCCGCGAGGAACCGGGCGGCGTGGGACCCGACCTTGCCGAAGCCCTGCACCGCGGCGGTGACCTCGGACAGGTCGGTGCCGGCGTCGGCGAGCGCGGCGGCGGTGACGTGGACGACGCCCCGCGAGGTCGCGGTGGCGCGCCCGAGGGAGCCTCCGACGGCGAGCGGCTTGCCGGTGACGACGGCCGGGATCGTGTACCCGGAGTTCACGGAGTACGTGTCCATCACCCAGGACATCGTCTGCTCGGTGGTGCCGACGTCGGGCGCCATGATGTCGCGCTCCGGCCCGATGATCGGCATCACCTCGGACGTGTACCGCCGCGTCAGCCGCTCGAGCTCCGCGGTGGAGCAGCCGCGCGGGTCGATCGCGACGCCGCCCTTCGCCCCGCCGTACGGCAGCTCGACGACCGCGCACTTCCACGTCATCCACATCGCGAGGGCACGGACCTCCTCGATGTCGACGCCCGGGGCGTACCGCAGGCCGCCCTTGCCCGGACCCCGGGAGATGTTGTGCTGGACCCGGTAGCCGGACACGAGCTCGATCCGCCCGTCGTCGCGGCGCAGCGGGACGGCGACGTGCAGCTCGCGCCGCGGGGTCGCGAGCATCTGGTGCATGCCGTCGTCGTAGCCGAGCAGCTCGACGGCCGACGACAGCTGCGCGAGTGCGGTGGTGAGCGGGGACGTGCGCGGGGTCGCGGTCGTCGCGGGGGTGGGCGACGGGGCGGACCCGGACACTGGTGCGGACATGCAGGCGCCTCCTGGGCATCCGGTCCGGCGGCCCGGGCGCGGCCTCGTCGCCGCCCCCGCGGAGGACCGCCGGGTCCCGGACACTGTGCCACACGCGCGACGCCCGGGCGCCCGCGGCCGGGTCGCGTCGGCGAGGTCAGGACGTGCGGCCCGGCCCGTACTCGAAGTGCCAGTACTCGGCGTAGGGCTGCCCCTCGCGGACCCGCTCCGGTGCGTACCAGCCGTACGCCGGGCCGTTCGCGACGAGCCAGTCGTACCGGGCGGTCCCGAAGCCGTACGTGTCGGGCCACTCCTGGACGTCCAGCGCGGTGCCCAGGCCGTGCGAGGAGGTACCGGGTGCCGCCGCCAGCCCGCCGAACGCGGCCTTCATCGCGACCTGGTCGTCGTACGACCGGTACGTGAGGTCGAGGTCGAGCGGCGCCCCGAACTGCGCCCGGAACGCGTCGTTCAGCGCCGTCAGCGCGTCCGCCGCGTCGCAGCGCAGGTACTGGGCGAACCCGAGCTGGTCGGTGCCCCAGGGGATCACGCACATCGCGCTCGCGGGCATGTGGCCGTTGGAGCCGTCGCCGTCCGCGGTGGGCACGGACGTCACCCAGAGCACGTTGCCGTCGGCGTCGACGGGGCGGCCGTCCACCCAGCCGGCGATGCGCGGGTGCGTCGGGGCGCCCGGCGGTGCGCCCGAGGCCGCGGAGCCGGCCTGCGCCTCCTGCGCCGCGCGCGCGTCCGCGGCGGCCCGGGCCTCCGCGTCCGCCTGTGCCTGCGCCTCGGCCTGCGCGTCGGCGGCCGCCTGCGCCTCCGCGGCGGCGCGCGCCTCGGCCTCGGCCTGCTCGGCGGCGGCCTGCTCGCGTGCGGCCCGGGCGGCCTCCTCGGATCGCGTCGCGGCGTCGGCACGGGCGGTCGCGCGCCGGTCGGACAGGAACTCGGCCTCCTGCGCCGCGAGGCGTGAGGTCAGCGCCAGCGACTCCGCCGCGCGCTGCTGCTCGGCGGCCCGGTCCCGCGCCGCCTGGAGCTGGAGGGCGCCGATGACGGACGCGGCGAGCAGGGCGAGGCTGGTGACCACGGCGACGACGGCCCGCGCGCGCCCTCCGGGCCGGGCAGCGGACGTCCGCCGGTCGCGGCGCGTCGCGCGGCTCCCCGGGCCGTCGTGCCCCGGACCGTCGCGCCCCGGACCGTCGCGCCCCGCGCCGCCGTCCCGCACGCCGTCGTCCCGCACGCCGCCGTCCCGCACGCCGTCGCCCCCGGGCTCGCCGCCCCCCGGCGTGCCCGGCCCCGGCGCGCCCGGCCCGGGCGCCGCTGCGGTCACCGCCCGCCCAGGCCGTCGATCCGCGCGAGCTCGTCCGCGTCGAGCGAGAACGTCAGCACGTCGAGGTTCTGGCGGATGCGGTCGGGGTGCGTCGACTTCGGGATGACGACGACGCCGTGGTCGAGGTGCCAGCGCAGCACGACCTGCCGGGTGCTCACGCCGTGCGCCTCCGCGATGGCGGTCAGCACGGGGTCGTCCAGGTCGGTGCGCTTGAAGGGGCTGTAGCCCTCGATCACGACGCCCCGCTCGGCGTGCGCCGCCACGAGGTCCGCGTCGTAGTCGCCGGGGCTCCACGGGATCTGGTTGACCGCGGGCGCCTCGCCGGTGGCGGCGATGAGCTCGTCGATCTGCGCGATCGAGTAGTTGGAGACGCCGATGGACCGCACCAGGCCCTCGTCGCGCGCGGCGATGAACGCGGCCCAGGTCTCGGGGGTCGCCTGCTTGTTCGGCGGCCAGTGCACCAGCCACAGGTCGAGGTGGTCGGTGCCGAGCTTCGCGAGGGACTCCATGAGCGTCTGGCGCTCGCGCCCGGCGTGGTCCGGCGGCAGCTTGGTCGTGACGAAGACGGCGTCGCGGTCCACGTCGACGGCGGCGAGCGCGCGCCCGACCTCCGCCTCGTTGCCGTAGCCGGTGGCCGTGTCGACGTGCGTGTAGCCGAGCTCGAGCGCGGCGATGACGGCGCGCTCGGCCTCGGAGCCCTCGGACTGCCAGGTGCCGAGCCCGAGCAGCGGCATCTCGCCGCCGGGCAGGGTCACCGTCGGGATGGTGGGGGTGTGCGCTTCGGTCATGCCTCCATCGTCACCCAGGCGGGCTCGTCGGGCCACGGCTGGGAGGGCACCGCCCGCGGTGCGGGTGCGGGTCCGCGCCGCGCCGCGCGCCTGAACTGCGCGGGCGTCTCCCCGGCGAGCCGCCCGAACGTCCGCGTGAACGACGCCTGGTCGTAGAACCCGCACGCCGCGGCGACCTCGGCGAGCGGCAGGTCGGTGCCTCCGAGCAGCGCGGCGGCGTGGTCGAGGCGCGCCCGCAGCACGTACTGCTGCGGCGACAGGGCGAACACGCGCCGCACGCGGCGGTCCAGCGTGGACGGCGCGCACCCCGCGGCGGCGGCGAGCTCGGCGACCGTCGGCGGCGTGGCGAGGCGCTCCCGCACGAACGCGGCGACGCGCGACAGCGCCGTGACGGTGGCCTCGTCGGCGTCGCCGGTGCGCAGGGCCTGCGACACGCTGACGAGCCCGACCACCTCGCCCTCGGCGTCGTGGACCGGCACCTTCGACGTCAGGTACCAGCCGGGCGCGCCGCCGGGCCGGCGGATCAGCTCGAGCTCGCGGTGCAGGGACCGGCCGGTCTCCAGCACCGCGCGGTCCTGGGCGTCGTACCGCTCGGCGAGCTGCGGCAGGAACAGCTCCGCGGCGGTCCGCCCGACCACGGCGCGGCGGGACCTCTCGGAGGTGCGGCGCACGAACGCCTCGTTGACCGCGACGTAGCGGCCGGTGACGTCCTTGGCGCAGAACATCGTGCCGGTCAGGTCGTCGTGCAGCCGCAGGAGCGCCGGGGTGAGGGCAGCCAGCAGCGCGGCGGCCGCGGGGTCGGCGGTCGCCGGGGTGGTCGTGGCAGAGCCCGGCGGAGCTCCCGCGGGCCGGGGTGGACGGCTCGGCATGTCAGGGGGAGCGTAGGTGCTGCGCGTGACGCGCACGTGTCACGCATCCGGGGCCGTGGCGCGCAGGATCGGTGCAAGACGGTCCCCGGGACGATCGGGGACGATGCCGCCATGACCACCACCCAGCCCTCCGCGCCGTCGCAGCACCCCGCGCCCGCGGGCCCGGCCGCGACCGGTCCCGACGACCTGACGCGCGCGGCCGTGGACCTCGCGCACCGCTGGATGGCCGCGACCGCGGCCGACGAGACCCCCGCCGAGCGCCGCGCGACCGGGCGGCTGGCGGCGCTGGTGGCGGACCCCGTGGGCCTGGAGCTCGCGGTGCGGTTCGTCGACCGGGTGGCGCGCCCGCAGGACGTGCGGGTGGCGGCCGCGGAGCTCGCGGCGCTGGGGGACCGCGCGGCCGACGCGTCCGGGTTCCTCGGGCTGGGCGACCGGGCGCTGCTCGGCGTCGGCGCGCGCCTCGCGCCGCTGCTGCCGGCCGCCGTGGTCCCCGCCGCCCGGGTGCGGCTGCGCCAGCTCGTCGGGCACCTCGTCGCCGACGCGGGCCCGGGCCTCGGCGCGCACATCGCCCGCGCGCGCCGCGACGGGTTCCGCCTCAACCTCAACCTGCTCGGGGAGGCCGTGCTGGGGGAGGACGAGGCGACCCGCCGGCTGCGCCGCGTCACAGCGCTCGTGGAGAGGCCCGACGTCGACTACGTCTCCGTGAAGGTCTCGGCGGTCGCGAGCCAGCTCTCGACGTGGGACACCGAGGGCAGCGTCCGGCGCGTCGTCGAGCGTCTGCGCCCGCTGTACCTGACGGCCGCGGCGCACGGCACGTTCCTCAACCTCGACATGGAGGAGTACCGGGACCTCGCGCTCACCGTGCGGGTGTTCGAGGCGCTCGTGTCGGACCGGGCGCTGCGGGACCACGAGGCCGGGATCGTGCTGCAGGCCTACCTGCCGGACGCCTCCGCCGCGCTCGAGGAGGTCACCGCGATCGCCCGCCGCCGCGTCGAGGCCGGGGGCGCGCGCCTCAAGGTGCGCCTCGTCAAGGGTGCGAACCTCGCGATGGAGCAGGTCGAGGCCGAGCTGCACGGCTGGGAGCAGGCCCCGTACGCCGGCAAGCCGGACGTCGACGCGCACTACGTGCGGCTGGTCCGGACGGCGCTCGACGCGGACCGCACCGGTGCGCTGCGGGTCGGCGTCGCGAGCCACAACCTGTTCCACGTCGCGTACGCGCACCTGCTGGCGGGGGAGCGGGGCGTGTCCGAGGCGCTCGACGTCGAGATGCTGCAGGGGATGGCGCCGGCGCAGTCCCGGGCGGTGCAGCGCGACGTCGGCCAGGTGCTGCTCTACACCCCGGTGGTCGCGAAGCAGGACTTCGACGTCGCGATCTCCTACCTGGTGCGGCGGCTCGAGGAGAACGCCGCGCACCAGAACTTCCTGCACGCGCTGTTCGCGGAGGGCGACGACGCCGGCGCCGCGCACGGGATGCCGTCGCAGGAGGCCGCGTTCCTCGCGTCCGTGGCGGGCGCGGCGACGGTCGACGTGACGCCGCGGCGGCTCCCGCGCGCCGCGGACGCGCCCGCCCCCGGCCCGGGGGAGTTCCGCAACGCCGCGGACACCGACCCGGCCGTCGCGGAGTCGCGGACCTGGGCCGGGCGCCTCGTCGCGCACGACGTCGAGCCGCCCGCCGGGGCCGTCGAGGTCGCGACCACGGCGGAGGTCGACGCGGTGGTCGCGCGGGCGGTGTCCGCCGCTCCCGCCTGGTCGGCGCGTCCGCCGGCCGAGCGCGCCGCCGTGCTGCGCCGGGCCGCCGACGCGCTCGAGGCCGCCCGCGGCGACCTGGTCGCCACGATGGTGCACGAGGGCGGAAAGACCATCGCGGAGGCCGACCCCGAGGTCAGCGAGGCCGTCGACTTCGCCCGGTACTACGCCGACCGGGCCGAGGACCTCGCCGACGGCCGCGTCCCCGGGGCGGTGTTCCGCCCGGACGGCGTCACCGTCGTCACCCCGCCGTGGAACTTCCCGGTGGCCATCCCCGTCGGGTCGACGCTCGCCGCGCTCGCGGCCGGGTCGCCCGTGCTGGTCAAGCCGGCCCCGCAGACGCCGCGCTGCGTGCGGGTCGCGATGGCCGCCGTGCAGACGGCGCTCGACGCCGCCGGGGTCACCGAGCCGGCGCTCCAGGTGGTGCTGTCCCCGGAGGGCGACGTGGGCCGGCACCTGGTCACCCACCCCGACGTCTCCCGCGTGGTGCTGACGGGGTCGCTGGAGACCGCCCGGCTGTTCGCCGGCTGGCGCCCCGACCTCGACGTGCTGGCCGAGACGTCCGGGAAGAACGCCCTGGTCATCACGCCGTCCGCCGACGTGGACCTCGCGGTGGCCGACCTGGTCCGGTCCGCGTTCGGCCACGCCGGCCAGAAGTGCTCGGCGGCGTCGCTGGCGATCCTCGTCGGGTCCGCCGGCACCTCCGACCGGCTGCGCCGGCAGCTCGCGGACGCCGTGACGTCGCTGCACGTCGGGTGGGCCGACGACCTCGGCACCACGATGGGCCCTCTCGTCGAGCCGGCGTCGGGCAAGCTGCTGCGCGCCCTGACGACGCTGGACGAGGGCGAGGGCTGGCTCGTGCAGCCCCGCCGGCTCGACGAGGAGGGCCGGCTGTGGACGCCCGGCGTGAAGCACGGCGTGCGGCCCGGGTCGTGGTTCCACCTGACGGAGTGCTTCGGGCCGGTGCTCGGCGTCATCCGCGTCGACACCCTCGACGAGGCGATCGAGGTGCAGAACGCCGTCGCGCTCGGGCTCACCGGCGGGCTGCACTCGCTCGACGAGGACGAGATCGCGCACTGGCTCGACCGGGTGGAGGTCGGCAACGCGTACGTCAACCGGCACATCACCGGCGCCGTCGTGCAGCGGCAGCCGTTCGGCGGCTGGAAGGCCTCGGTGGTCGGCCCCGGCGCGAAGGCCGGTGGCCCGTCGTACGTGGCGCAGCTGGGCACCTGGTCCGACGCGCCGGACGTCGCCGCGCTGGACGACGACGCGTGGGTGGCCTGGGCGCAGCAGGACGACGCCCGCTGGTGGGCGTCCGAGTTCGGGGCGTCCCACGACCCGTCCGGCCTGGCCGCCGAGGAGAACACGCTGCGCTACCGCCCCGTGCCGCACCTGACCGTCCGCGTCGGGGCGGACGCGCGCGAGCGCGACGTGCGCCGGGTGCTCACCGCCGCGCGCACGGCCGGCGTCGGGGCGACGGTCAGCCGCGCCGCGGACGAGTCCGACGAGGCGTTCGCCGCGCGGGTCGCCGACGGGGCCGTCAGCGGCCGGGTGCGGGTGGTCGGCACGGCGCCGGGGCTGCGCGCGGCGGCGGTGGCCCGCACCGGGGAGGTCACGGTGCTCGACGGCCCGGTGCTCGCCAGCGGGCGCCGGGAGCTCATGACCGTCGTGCGCGAGCAGGCGGTGAGCCGGACGCGGCACCGGTTCGGGCACGTCGACCCGACGCGGTAGTCCGGGCGGGGCGCGACGCCGGCGCGGGGACGCGGCCCGGCGCCGCGCCCCGCGCCCGTGCCTCAGGCCGAGCCGCGGACGACGAGCTCCGGCGCGAAGATCAGCGGCTCCGTCCGCGCCGCGCGGCCGTGGAGCTGCGCGACGAGCTCCTCGCCCGCGGCGCGCGCCATCGCGATGATCGGCTGCACCACGGTCGTCAGGTTCGGCTTCGTGGTCGACGCGAGCCCCGAGTTGTCGTAGCCCACGATCGCGACGTCCCCCGGGACCTCGCGCCCGAGCTCGGCGAGCACGGGCAGCGCGCCCGCGGCCATGAGGTCGGACGCCACGAAGACGGCGTCGACGTCGGGGTACCGGGCGAGCAGCTCGCGCGCGCCGGCGGCACCGCCCTCGATCGTGAAGTCCCCGCTGACCACGGCGTCGGCCGGGAGCCCCGCGGCGGCGAGCGCCTGCCGCCAGCCCGCGAGGCGGTCGAGGCCGGCGGACATGTCGGCGGGGCCCGTGATGGTCCCGATGCGGCGCCGGCCGAGGGCGATGAGGTGCTCCGTGGCGATCCTGCCGCCGCGGACGTTGTCGGTGTCGACGAACGCCGAGCGCCGCTCGGTCAGCGGCCGGCCGATGAACACGTTGGGCAGCCGCGAGTCCTGCAGCGCCCGGTCGATCGAGTCGTCGCGGTGGTGCGAGACGACGATCGCCCCGTCGACGTGCCCGGCGCGCAGGTAGCGGATGGTGCGCTCGGAGTCGCCGGGCCGGGCGATGAGCAGCAGCAGCTGCAGGTCGGAGTCGGCGAGCGCCGAGGAGACGCCGTTGAGCACGCCCGCGAAGAACGGGTCGGACAGCACGCGCTCGTCGGGCTCCGGGACGACCAGCGCGACGGAGTCGGTGCGGCGGGTCACGAGCGAGCGGGCGGCGCGGTTCGGCGTGTAGCCGAGGTCGGCGACGGCGGCCGCCACGGACTCCATGGCCTCCGGCGAGACCCGCAGGCCGCCGTTGATGGCCCGCGAGGCGGTGGACCGGGAGACGCCGGCGCGTTCGGCGACCTGCTCCAGCGTGGGCGCCGGGTGGGTCGCGACGGGGATGGCTGACTGGTCGACCACGGTGGATCGCCCCCTTGCCTTGACGACGGGCTGGCCGGCGCGCGGGGCACCGGCGGACGGGCGCGCCCCCCAGCGCGGGGACCGGTTCCGGTCCCCGCGCGGAAGCGTAGCGTCAGCCCTTGACGGCTCCGGCCATGATGCCGGCGACGAGCTGGCGGCCCGCCACGAGGAACAGCACCAGCAGCGGGATGATGGACAGCACGACACCCGCCATGATCAGCGGCATGTCCTGGAAGAACCCGGCCTGCAGCAGCTTCAGCGCCACCGGCAGCGTGGGGTTCTGGGTGCCCAGCACGATCGAGGGCCAGAAGAAGTTGGTCCACGACGTGATGAAGGTGAACAGCGCGAGCATCGAGGCGGCGGGCCGGGCGGCCGGCAGCGCGATCGACCAGAACGTGCGGAACATCGACGCCCCGTCGACGCGCGCGGCCTCGATGAGCTCGTAGGGGAGCGCGGAGTCGAGGTACTGGGTCATCCAGAACACGCCGAACGCCGTGACCAGCGCCGGCAGGATGACCGCCAGCAGGTTGCCGGTCAGGCCGAGCTGCCGCATGACGATGTACAGCGGCACGACGCCGAGCTGCGTCGGGACGGCCATCGTGGCGATGACGAACACCAGCAGCGGGCCGCGCCCGCGGAACCGCAGCTTCGCGAACGAGTAGCCGGCCAGCGTCGAGAAGAACACCACGGAGGCGCTGGTCACGAGCGCGACGATCAGCGAGTTGCCGGTCGCCCGCACCAGGTCGATGTCGGCGTCGAAGACGCGCTGCAGGTTCGTGAGGAACTCGCCGCCGGGGATCAGCGACGGCACCGGGTTCTGCGCGACGTCCGCCGAGGTGGAGGACGCCAGCAGGAACGTGAAGTACAGCGGGTAGGCCGAGACCAGGATGAAGACGGACAGGATCGTGTACGTCAGCCACCCGGGCCGGCGGTCGGCGCCGCCGTGGCCTCCGCCGCGCTTGCGGCCGGCGTTGCGGCGGGCCGCGCGGGCCGCGGCCCTGCCGGCGGTCTGCTCGATGACGGGGATGGAGGGGGTGCTCATCGGGGGTTCACCTCGGTCGGGGCGGCGGCGGTGACGGCGGAGTCGGACGTCCGCCTCATCGACCGCTCGAGCGTGCGCGCGTTCCTGCGGCTCTGCTTGCGTGCGGCCTTCGCCGCCCGGCTCATGTCGTCGGCGGACGAGATCTTCCGTGTCAGCCAGTTGTTCACCAGGGCGAACACGATGATCACGAGGAACAGCAGCCAGGCGACCGCGGCTGCCCGTCCGAGCTGCTGCTTGTTCCAGCCCAGCTCGTACAGGTACAGCGTCACGGTCTTCCACTGGCCGTTCGACCCGCCGAGGCCGGTCTGGTCGTACATGCGCGGCTCGTCGAAGATCTGCAGGCCGCCGATGGTCGACGTGAGGATCACGAAGATCATGGTCGGGCGGACCATCGGCAGGGTGATCGAGAAGAACTGCCGCACCCGGGTGGCGCCGTCGATGGTGGCGGCCTCGTACAGGTCGCGCGGGATGGCCTGCATCGCGGCCAGCAGGATGAGCGCGTTGTAGCCGGTCCAGCGGAAGTTCACCATCGACGCGATCGCGATGTGCGCGGGGAACGCGTCCTTGTGCCAGCCGATCGGGTCGATGCCGATGTAGCCGAGCATCGTGTTGATCATGCCGGAGCCGTCGGCGAACATCTTCGAGAACACCAGGCCGACGGCGACCGGGGCGACGACGTACGGCAGCAGGACGCCCATGCGCCAGAACGTCTTGGACCGCAGGTTCGCGTCGAGCATGGCCGCGATGACCAGCGCCACGATGATCTGCGGGACGGTGGACAGCAGGAAGATGCTGATGGTGTTGCGCAGGGCCTTCCAGAAGAACGCCTGCCCGAGCACGAACGTGAAGTTGTCGAGCCCGACGAAGTCGCCCTGGCCGCCGATGAGGCTCCAGTCGTGCAGCGAGACCCACGCGGTGTACAGCAGCGGGAACAGGCCGACGACCGCGAACAGCAGGAAGAACGGCGAGATGTACAGGTAGGGCGAGACCTTCACGTCCCACCGGCCCAGCGTCTGGCGGAAGCCGATCTTGCGGTGCGGGCGGTCGTCGGTGCTCGGAGCCGCGCCCTTCGGGGGCGCCGTCTGCGTGGCCATGGAGTTCCTTCGTGCGGGACGAGGCGGGTCGGGCGGTGCGGGTGCGGCGGACTCTGCCCGCACCGGGCGGACCGGACCGCCGGGGAGCTCAGTCCCCGGCGGTCCGGTCCGGTGGGGGTCAGCCGATGGCGGCGACCGCCTCCTCGAAGCCCTTCCAGGACTCGTCGGGGGTCATCGACTTGTCGACGTCGACGCGGTTGAACGCGTCGGACAGGCCGGTGCGGACCGTGAAGTAGTTCTCACCCTTGAACGGCTGGGTGGAGATGGCCGCGGCACGGTTCGTGTAGATCTTGCCGGTGGGCGCGTCGTTGAAGAACTCGCGGGTCATGCCCTGGAGCTCGTCGGACTGCTGGGCCTCGATCTGGCTCGGGAAGTTGCCGTTGACGGCGAACGCCTTGAGCTGCTGCTCCGGGGCGGTCAGCCAGTCGGCGAGCGCCTTGGCCTCCTCCTGGTGCTGCGACATCGTCGGGACCGTCAGGAACGAACCGCCCCAGTTGCCACCGCCGCCGGGGAAGACGTCGGCGATGTCCCAGCCCTCGACGCCGGACGCGTTGCCCTCGATGTTGCCGAGGAACCACGCCGGGGCGAGCGCCACCGCGAAGCCGTCGTTCTGGAAGGAGTTCGTCCAGTCCTCCTCCCACTGCTTGAGGCCGGCCGACTGGTCCTCGTGCGACAGGATCGTGTCGTACATGTCGCGGATCTCGGGGTTGTCGAGCGCGGTGATCTCACCGGTCTCCGGGTCCTCGAACGGGGCCTTGATCTGGTTGATCATGCCCTGGGCGAGCGCGTCGGCGGAGTCGAAGAACTTCGGGCCCGTGCCGGCGGCCATGAACTTGTCGCCGACCTCGAAGAAGTCGTCCCAGGTCGCGTTCTCGCCGCCGAACAGCTCGGCGACCTCCTCGCGGTCCGTCGGCAGGCCGGCGGCCTCGAACAGGTCGGCGCGGTAGGCGATCGCCTCGGGGCCGATGTCCGTCGGGTAGCCGAGCAGGCGGCCCTCGGAGTCGGTGGCCTGGTCGGTGGTCCACGCGTTCCAGCGGCCCTCGACGGAGTCGGAGTTGAGGTCCGAGAACTGGTCGGAGTACTGCAGGATCTGCGGCATCCAGTCGACCTCGGCCGCGACGACGTCGGCCAGGCCGGAACCCGCGCCGAGCGCGGTCTGGAACTGCTCCTTGGCGTCGTCCGACTTCGCGAACTTGTTGTGCTCGATCGTGATGTTCGGGTGCTCGTCCTGGTACTGCTCGAGCAGGTCCTCGTAACCGAACTGGTTGAAGGTGGAGATCGTCAGCGTGATCTTGCCACCGTCGTCGCCGGCGTTGTCGTCGGACGAACCGCCGCCGCACGCCGTCGCGAGCAGGGCGATGCCCGTCGCTCCGGCCACGGCCATCCAGGTCTTGCGCGTGCTCCTGCGCACTGTGACTCCCTCGTCAGTCGGACGGCGGCCTCGCCGTCGTGGTGGACGCCGTCGTCGACGTCCGGCGTGGAAGCGTTCCCAAACCGCACTGCGGGAGCGCTCTCACGACCTGCCACGCACTCTCGCCGCACCGCTCGGCCGAAGTCAAGCCGCGATGCCGCCGAACGGGCGTGGAAGCGGTCCCACGGGCGCGTTCGCGCAGGTCAGCGGACTGGAGGGCGTCGACGCGTTACGGAATCGTTACGCCTGTGCGCTGTCCTCGACCCACGCCCGGGCGACAGCCTCCTCGGCCTCCAGCGCGCCGCGCACGGCACCCGCCGCGGCCTGCTCCACGGTCGCCCCGAACAGCGGCACGTGCGCCTTGAGCTCGCCCTCGTACGTGATCGTCGAGCCCCCCGGGCCGCCCGTCAGCGCCACGGTGCCCGTCAGCCGCACCGGCGCACCCGCGATCTCCACCGCCACGGTCCCGCGCCGGGCACCGTCCTCCTGCGGGCCCTCCCACGCCTCGGCCTGGCGGACCTCCAGCGTCGAGCCGACGAACGCCCGGATGTTCGGCGGGATGAGGTCGGTCGGCAGCGCGCGCCGGGTCGTCACCGTGAACGCACCCGCGTCGCCCGGGGTGACGTCGACGTGCAGGTCGTCCGCGCCGCTGGCGCGCACCTTCGCGCGCACGTAGTCCGGGTCGGCCAGCATCGTGCCGGCCGTCCGGGGGTCCGTCGGGACGGAGAGGGTGACCTGGAGGTGCACGGGCGTCGGGTCCTTCCGGGGGCGGCGCGGCGGCGCGGGGGTGCGGGTCCACCGACTTTATCCGCGCCGGAGGCCGGACGCGGCGCGGAGCGCGGGCGGACGTCGACTTAGGCTGGGCCGGTGTCCACCCTGAGCGAGCTCGCGCAGCGCCACGCCCACCTCGACGCCGCGGACCTCGAGTGGCTCCACCTGCTGGTCGGCGACTGGCAGGTCATCTCCGACCTCGCGTTCGCCGACCTCGTGCTGTGGCTGCCGACGGACGACGACGACTTCGTCGCGATCGCCCAGTGCCGGCCCAGCACCGGCGCGACCGTGCACTACGACGACGTCGTCGGCTCCCGCCCGCCGGACGGGCAGCGCCCGCAGCTCGAGCGCTCCCTGACGGAGGTTCGCGCGCAGCGGTCCCGCGAGCCCCGGTGGTTCGGCTCGTACGCCGTGCGCGAGGAGGCCGTGCCGGTCGTGCGCGACGGCCGCGCGATCGCCGTGATCGCCCGGCAGACCAACCTCGGCGGCGCGCGCACCCCCAGCCGACTGGAGCTGAACTACGTCGAGGCCGCCGACGACATCATGGGCATGATCGCGCGCGGCGAGTTCCCGATGCTCGACGCCGCGACCGGTCCGCGCCGGGGCGCACCCCGCGTGGCCGACGGCCTCGTCCGGCTCAACTCCGAGGGCGAGGTCCTGTACGCCAGCCCCAACGCGCTGTCCTGCTTCCACCGGTTCGGCGCCATGGACGACCTCGTGGGTCGCTCGCTCGTCGAGCTGGTCGCCGACCTCGTCGAGCAGGAGTCGACGGTCGACGAGTCCATGCCGCTCGTGCTCATGGGCCGCGCGCCGTGGCGCACCGACATCGAGGCGCACGGCGTCGCGCTGTCCCTGCGCGCCGTCCCGCTGACGGAGGAGGGCGAGCGCATCGGCGCGGTGCTGCTCTGCCGCGACGTGTCCGAGCTGCGCCGGCGGGAGCGCGAGCTCATCACCAAGGACGCGACGATCCGCGAGATCCACCACCGCGTGAAGAACAACCTGCAGACCGTCGCCGCGCTGCTGCGCCTGCAGGCCCGCCGCATGGACGTCCCCGAGGCGCGCGCGGCCCTCGAGGAGGCGATGCGCCGCGTGGCGACCATCGCGCTGGTGCACGAGACGCTGTCGCAGACCCTGGACGAGACCGTCGTGTTCGACGAGCTCGTCGGGCGGTCGCTGCGGCTCGCCGCCGACGTGGCGTCCGCCGGCGCGTCCGTCCGCACCGTCGTGCGCGGGACGTTCGGGCCGGTGTCCGCGGAGGACGCCACGGCGCTCGCCCTCGTGCTCACCGAGCTGGTCACGAACGCCGTCGAGCACGGGCTCGCCGGGCGGGAGTCCGGGTCGGTGGAGGTCACGGCCGAGCGGCTCGAGGACGACCTGACCGTCACGGTCGCGGACGACGGCGCCGGCATCCCCGCCGACGCCGGCGCGGGCACCGGGCTGGGGACGCAGATCGTCTCGACGCTGGTGACCAACGAGCTGCGCGGGTCGATCGCGTGGGCGCCGCGCGCGGGCGGCGGCACGGAGGTCGTGCTGCGCGCGCACCTGCGGGCCCCGGGCCGGGAACCCAACACGGTCGCCTGACCCGCGACGCACGCCCTCCGCGACGCACGCCCGCGACGCCCGACCCGCGACGCCCGACCCCGGTCGGCGAGAGGCCACGAGAAGGGCGTCCGGACGAGGCGCGAGTCCCGGTTGCTGGCCTCTCGCCGAGGGCGGTGGGGTTGCGGGGGTGCGTTCGGACCGTTCGGGGCCCTGGTCGGCGAGAGGCCACGAGGAGGGCGTCCGGACGAGGGGCGAGCCCCGCTTGCTGGCCTCTCGCCGAGGGCGGTCGGGTTGCCGGGGTGCGTTCGGCGGGTTCCGGGGCTGCCGGTCGGCGAGCGGCCGTGCCCTAGACGTGCGGGGCGGGCGCCCGGCCCGTCGCCGGACGCGACGACGCCCGCCGCCCCGGACGGGGTGGCGGGCGTCGGTCGCGCGTGGCGCGAGATCAGCCTGCGCGGCGCTGGCGCGCGGTGCGGCGCTTGAGGGCGCGGCGCTCGTCCTCGGAGAGGCCGCCCCAGACGCCGGCGTCCTGGCCGGACTCCAGCGCCCACTTCAGGCAGGTGTCCACCACGTCGCAGCGGCGGCACACGGCCTTGGCCTCCTCGATCTGCAGCAGGGCCGGGCCGGTGTTGCCGATCGGGAAGAACAGCTCCGGGTCCTCGGTCAGACATGCTGCGCGGTGGCGCCAATCCATCGAACACTCCTCAGCACAGGGGCGGGCCACGACCAGGGGGCTGGGTGGCACGGAAGGGGCGCAGAGCACACGTCGACGCACGAGCTTTCGCGGGGGGCGGCGTGAGCGTCGGCGCTCGGATTCGAACTGCTGCGCACAAGATTCACATGGCGACGGGCAGCGCACAAGGGGTTACGCGCAGGTTTCTGGCGCGTAACAGATGAGGCGTCGGTCACACCTGTGTGGATCCTGGACGCTTGGGCGGCACGCTACTCCCTCCGTGCCGCTCGACGCCAACCGGGACCGGATGCCGGGACCAACGTCCCTTCCCGGCGGGGCGCGCGGTGCGGACCTGCACCGATGCACGGGCGATTCACCCGGGTGCCGGGCGCCGCCGTGACCAGGACCTTCGTACCGGCGACGGCGGGAGCCCGCCGGGGCGCTGCGGACGCCGGGGCGCCGCGGACGCCGGGTCGCGCCCGCCGTCGCACGCCGGCCCGGCGCGGCGTCACCCGACCGGCGGTGCGCCCGCGCGACGTCGTCGCCCGCCCGCACGCGCCGACACCCGACCGGCCGCGCGGGGGCGCGCGACGTCGTCGCGCGCCCCCGCGCGGTGTCACGACGGCGCCTCGGCGGGCCCGCGGCCGTCGTAGGGTCGCGTCGTGACCACCCCGCGGCCCGCCCCCGTCCCCGAGCGACCGTCCCCGGGCCGCGCCCCGGCCGCCGTCCGTGCCGTGACCGCCCTGGTGCTGCTGCAGGCGCTGGCCCTCGCCGTCGCGACCGTCGCCCTGCTGGTCGCGCTGGTGCGGGGCACCTCGATGCCCGGGCCGGTCGTGTTCATGGCGGTGCTGGCGGCCGGGATCGCCGCGGTGCTCGCGGGTGCGGCCGTCGGGCTGCTGCGGGGTCGGCGCTGGGGCCGCGCCCCGGTGATGACGGTGCAGATCCTGCTGGTCGTCCTGGCGGTCGGCTGGGTCGGCGTGGAGCTCGCCGCCTGGTCGGTCGTCGTGCTCGCGGTCGCGGGTGCGACGGGTGTCCTGCTCGTACTGCCCGCGGTCGTGGCCTGGACGGCCGGCGACCGCACCTGACGCGGCGACCGCCCGCCCCGGCGCGCGTCGCGGGAAGGCCCGCCCGGCACGCGACGGGACAGCCGCCCGTCGCTCGACGCGGGAGGGCCCGCCCGGCGACCTGTGCCGGACGGGCCCGCCCGCCTGCCCCGGCCGCTGGTCGCGGCCGGGCGTGCTCACTCCACGCCGAGCGCCGCGACCGGCGGGGTCCGGGCGGCGTTGCGCGCCGGCAGCACCGAGGCGAGCACCCCGGCCACCACGGCGATGCCGAGCACGATCCCGAGGTCGGACCACGGGACGCGCAGCTCGAGGTCCGCGAAGTCCGCGAGCACCGCGGTGGACCCGAGCCAGCCGTACGCGAGACCGAGCAGCACGCCGACCACGGCGCCGACCCCGGCGATCAGCGCGCCCTCGACGGCCATGGAGGCCCGCAGCTGCCGGCGCGTGAGGCCGAGCGCCCGGAGCGTCGCCGACTCCCGCCGCCGCTCGATCACCGAGAGCGACAGGGTGTTCGTGACGCCGATGAGGGCGATGACGACCGCGACGGCGAGCAGCCCGACGACGACCGCGAGCACCGTGTCGATGGCCCGCTGGTAGAGCGCGCGCTCGACGGCGGCTCCCGAGATGTCGAGCGCGGTGTCCTCGGTGAGGTCCTCGACCTCCTGGACGACGTAGCCGGAGTCGTCGACGTCGGCGACGCGCACCCACGCGGTGCTCGGCGACCCCGACGACCCGAGCCGCTCGAGCGCCGCCGGGGTCACGATCACGGACCAGTCGTCGAAGTCGACGACGCGTGCGGTGAGCGTCACGGGGGTCGACCCCGAGGCGGCCTCGCCGGTGCTGTCGTCCGCGAGGGTCACCGGGACCTCGTCGCCGTCGCTCACGCCGGCCGCCCCCGCGAGGGTCGAGCCCATCACGACCGTGTCGTCCGACAGCGCCGCGGCGACCTCGGGGTTGCGCATGACCGTGGACGCCTGGTCGCCCGCGACGGCGAGGGCGCCCGCGAACGTGCCGGTGCCGTCGCCCACCACGACGTCGTCGCGCCGCACGACCGCGACCGCCTCGACGCCGTCGACGCCGGCGATCCGGTCGGCCGTCCCCGCGGGCAGCGGCTCGTCGACGCTGCGGCCCTCGGAGTCGACCGTCGTCGGTGCGGAGACCTGGAGGTCGACCGGGAACCGGGTGTCGAGCTCGCCGTCGAGGGTGGCGCGCGCCGTGGCGGCGCCGGTGCTCATCATCGCGACGAGCGTCACGCCGATGAGCAGCGCGGTGCTGGTGGCGGCGGTGCGCGCCGGGTTGCGCCCCGTGTTCGCGGCGGCGAGCCGCGCGGGCATCCCCGCGCGCCCGGCCAGCCGGCCGGTGGCCGCGACCACGCGCGGCATCCAGAACACCGCCCCCACGAGCAGCCCGACGAACGACAGCAGGCCGCCGAGGATCGCGACGCCCACGGCCGCGGCCACGTTCACCCGGGACAGGGCAAGACCGCCCGCGAGCAGCGCCACGCCGCCCACGACCAGCAGCAGGCTCAGCACGAGCCGGACGCGGCCGGCGCGGCTGCCCGCCGCCGGGGCGTCGGCCGGGCGCAGCGCGGCGATCGGGGCGACGCGGGTCGCGACCCGGGCCGGCGTGAGCGCGGCCAGGACCGTCACCAGCACGCCGACGGCGAGGGGCGCGAGCACCGCGGCGGGCGTGACGTGCACGGCGGCCGGCACCGGGAACGGCAGGTCGGCGCCCTGCATGATCCAGAGCGCGACCTGGACGAGGAGCGTGCCGAGCAGCGTGCCCGCCACGGAGGCGACCAGGCCGAGCAGCGCGGCCTCGAGCAGCACCGACCGCCGCACCTGCGACCGGACGGCCCCGACGCAGCGCAGCAGCGCCAGCATGCGGGTGCGCTGCGCGACCAGCACCTGGAACGTGTTCGCGATGACCAGGCCCGCGACGATCATCGCGACCGCCGCGAACGCGAGCACCACGACCACCACGGGGCCGGTCGAGTCCCCGGAGATCGAGCGCTCGGCGGCCTCGTCGCGCGTCAGCACGACGGCGTCCGAGGAGCCCGTGCCGAGCACGTCGGCGACGGACTGCCGCACCGTCTCGGTGTCCGCTGCCGGGTCGAGCGCCAGCAGCAGCTGGTCGACGCCGAGGTCCGCGATCGTCGGGACGCCCGGGCCGGTCGCCGCGCCGGACCAGCGCAGGGCGTCCGTGGTGGTCGACATCGCGACGCCGCCGTACTCCGCCCAGGCGGACGTCGGGTCGGTGGTCAGGCCGACGACCGTGACCTGCTCGGTCTGCTTCCGGACGGTGCCGGTGTCGTCGGCGGACGTGCCGTCGCCCGCGGCCGCGTCGTCCGCGGCCCCCGCGTCGTCACCGCCCGCGTCGCCCGACTCCCACACGTACGACCCGACGGTCACCTCGTCGCCCACCGCGACGCCGAGCCGCTCGGCGGCCCGCTCCGGGAGGGTGATCTGGCCGTCGCCCGCGGGCAGCGCGCCCTGCGTGACGTGCTGGGTGTCGAACGCCTCGTCACCCGGCACCGGGACGAGAGCCTGCGTGATGACCTTGTCCCCGGAGGACAGCTCGACGGAGGGCACGACGACGCGGGGGTCGGCGGCCGACACGCCCTGGAGGCCGCGCACCGCGTCGACGTCCGCGTCGGTGACGGTGCCGGACGAGACGGCGATCAGGTCGGCCTTCCCGTACGAGGCGGTGATCGAGTCGTACGAGATGCGCTGCATGACGTCACCGGCGAGCAGCGTCGCGGCGACGAACGCGGTGCCGATCGCGACGGCGATCCCCGCGGCCGTGAGCCGGCCGAGCGAGCGGCGCATCTGCGCCAGCGTCAGCCGCCACATCACGCACCCGCCTTCGCCGCGCCGACCTCGGAGACCTCGAGCTGGCGCAGGGCGTCGAGCCCGGTGAGGACGGCCTCGGGGGTGGGGTCGACGATGTCGCCCGCGATGCGCCCGTCGGCCAGCATCACCACGCGGTCGGCGTAGGCGGCGGCCGTCGGGTCGTGCGTGACCATGATGACGGTGCGCCCGAGCTCGCGGACGGAGCGGCGCAGGAAGCTCAGCACCTCGGCACCGGCACGGGAGTCGAGGTTGCCGGTGGGCTCGTCCGCGAAGACGACCTCGGGCTTGGCGATGAGGGCGCGGGCGATCGCGACGCGCTGCTGCTGGCCGCCGGACAGCTCCGACGGGCGGTGCGTGAGGCGCTGGCCGAGGCCGAGCGTGGCGACGAGGGTATCGAACCAGGCCCGGTCGACGGCCGCGCCGGCGAGCTCGAGCGGCAGCAGGATGTTCTGCTCGGCCGTGAACATCGGCAGCAGGTTGAACGACTGGAACACGAACCCGACGCGGTCGCGGCGCAGGCGCGTGAGGGAGTCGTCGTCGAGGGTCGTCACGTCGGTGGGCCCGAGGAACGCCGATCCGGAGGTCGCGGCGTCGAGGCCGGCGAGCACGTGCATCAGCGTCGACTTGCCGGAGCCGGAGGGCCCCATGATCGCGGTGAACTCGCCGGCGGCGAAGTCCACGTCGACGCCGGCGAGGGCGCGGACGGACGCCTCGCCGCGGCCGTAGACCTTGGTGAGGGCGCGGGCGCGCACGGCGGCCGAGGTGGCGGACGGTGCCGGCGGTGCGGCGGGGGCGGGCTGGATCGGGTCCACGGTGGTGCTCCTGGTGGTCGACTGGCTGATGCCCTCGACGCTACGGAGCCGGCCACCCCGCCGTCGTCCACCTCCGGTCCGGACCCGGCGTCATCCCGGGGTCGGACCCCGGCCCGGCGGGCCCCACCGGGGCGGGAGCGGCGGGCGCGGCCCGTCAGGCCCCGGGGACGACCAGCCCGGTCTCGTACGCCAGCACGACGGCCTGCACCCGGTCGCGCGCCCCGAGCTTGGCGAGGATCCGTCCGACGTGGGTCTTCACGGTCGCCTCGGCGACGTAGAGGTCCTGCCCGATCTCGGTGTTCGACCGCCCGCGCGCCATGAGGACGAGCACCTCGCGCTCCCGCTCGGTCAGCGACGCCAGCGCCTCGTCCGCCGCCTCCGACCGCGGGTGCTCGGCGGGCAGCGCGGTGACGAGGTGCTCGAGCAGGCGGCGCGTGGACGACGGCGCGATGACGGCGTCCCCGGCGTGCACGGTGCGGATGGCCGTCAGCATGTCCTCCGGCGGCGCGTCCTTCAGCAGGAACCCGCTCGCGCCGGCGCGGATGGCGGACATCACGTACTCGTCGAGGTCGAACGTCGTGAGCACGATGATGCGCGGCGCGGGGTGGTCGGGCGTGCCGGCGGCGACGATGCGCTCGGTGGCGGCGAGCCCGTCGAGCGTGGGCATGCGGACGTCCATCAGCACGACGTCGACGGGCCCGACGAGGCGGGACTGCGACGTCCCGGGCGTCAGGGCCTGCACGGCCTGGGCGCCGTCGCCGGCCTCCAGCACCACGGACAGGTCGGGCTGCGAGTCGATGACGAGCCGGAACCCCGCCCGCACGAGCTGCTGGTCGTCCACCACGCCGACGCGGATCGTCTCGGTCATGGCGGTCAGCCTAGGCCGCGGCGCCGGCCGGCCCGGACGGCCCGGACGCCGGGGCGCCGGGCAGCGGCAGCTCGGCGCGCACCCGGAACCCGCCGCCCGGTCGCGGTCCGGCGCTGAGCCGGCCACCGACCATGGTGGCCCGCTCCCGCATGCCGAGCAGCCCCTGGCCGGCGCCGTCGGAGTCGGCCGCGGCGCCCCGGCCGTCGTCGGTGACCTCGAGGACGAGCGCGGCGGGCTGCCACTGCACGAGCACGGTGACGGCCGGGTCCGGCCCGGCGTGCTTGAGCACGTTCGTCAGCGCCTCCTGGCAGATCCGGTACACGGTCAGGCCGATGCCCGGCGGCAGCGGCCGGGCCGTGCCCATCCGGACGAGCGAGGCGCGCACCCCCGAGGCGCGCACCTGCTCGACGAGCTGCTCGACGTCCTCGGCGGCGGGCTGCGGGGTGTACGGCGCGCCCCCCGCCGTCGTCGTGCCCGGTGCCGTGCCCGCCGCGCCGCCCGCCGCGTCCGGCTCCCGCAGCACCCCGAGCAGCCGGCGCATGTCCGCCAGCGCCGCCCGCCCGGTCTCCGCGATCGTGGCGAGCGCCCGCGTGGCGGCCTCCGGGTCGCCGGCGGCGGCGTACCGGCCGCCGTCCGCCTGCGCGACCACGACCGACAGCGAGTGCGCGACGATGTCGTGCATCTCGCGGGCGATGCGGGTGCGCTCGGCTGCGGTCGCGATGCGTGCCTGCTGGTCGCGCTCGAGCTCCAGGCGCTCCGCGCGGTCCCGCAGCGCGGCGATCGTCTCCCGCCGGGAGCGCCGCATGAGCCCGAACGCCCACGTCGCCACCGCGCACGCCGAGCAGAACACCCACATGAGCAGCGCGCTGCCCGCGAGCTGCGCGGGGTCGCTGGCCCAGGCGTACTGCAGGGCCATCGTGCAGGCCAGGACCAGGCTCCCCACGATCGCCGAGACGATCGCGGTGCGGTGCGCCCAGCGCGGGCCGTGCACCGTGACCGAGTAGAGGGCGACGAGGACGGCGAGGTCCGCGATGAGGAACGACGGCGTGCCCAGCACGAGGTGCGCCAGTCCGGCGGCGTAGACCGCGACCACGGACGCGACCGGGCTGCGGCGGCGCCACGCGAGCGGCGCCCACAGCAGGCAGGACCACACCAGCCCCGCCGCGAACCCCGTCCCGCCGCTCTCGGACGCGGCCGCGGAGAGCGGGATGACGAACAGGCCGGTCGCCACCGTGAGGGTCAGGTCGATGCCGAGGCGGTGGCGGTGCTCCCACCGCGTGAGGCGCTCCCACCAGGTCATCGCGCCAGCGTAGGGGCGGCCCGGCGGCGTCCGCGTGCCCCCGGGGGCGGACCGAGGTCCCGGTCGGCGTCCCTCCGCGGGCGGACAGAGCAGGCTCGACCGGATCGTGACCCGTGTGCACCACGCCCTCGACCGTTCCGTGACCTAACATGGCGGAATGACCCAGGTGCTGCTGGCCGAGGACGATCCCGCGATTGCCGAGCCTTTGGCGCGGGCCCTCGGGCGTGAGGGCTACGACGTCCGGGTGCAGGGCACCGGGCAGGGTGCGATCGACCGCGCGAGCGAGGCGGACCTCGTCGTGCTGGACCTCGGCCTCCCGGACATGGACGGGCTCGACGTCGCCCGGGCGATCCGGAACCAGGGGCTCACCACCCCGGTGCTCGTGCTGACGGCCCGCGCGGACGAGGTCGACCTCGTGGTGGGGCTGGACGCCGGCGCGGACGACTACGTCACGAAGCCGTTCCGGCTCGCCGAGCTGCTGGCCCGCGTGCGCGCCCTGCTGCGGCGCACCGGCGGCGACGCGCCCGACGAGGACGAGCTGCGCTCGCAGGACGTGCGCGTGGACGTCGCCGCGCACCGGGCGTTCCAGGGCGAGCGCGAGCTGCACCTCACCGCGAAGGAGTTCGACCTGCTGCGCGTGCTGGTCGGCGCGGCGGGCACCGTGGTCGCCCGCGAGACGCTCATGCGCGAGGTGTGGGGGTCCGACCCGACGGGGTCGACCAAGACGCTCGACATGCACGTGTCGTGGCTGCGCCGCAAGCTCGGGGACGACGCGAGCGCCCCGCGGTACATCAGCACGGTGCGGGGGATGGGCTTCCGGTTCGAGTCCGGCGAGGGCACCCGGGGCTGACCCGTGCGCCGCCGTGTCCTGCAGGCCACGATCGCCGCCGTCACGGTGGCGGTGGTGCTGCTCGGGTTCCCGCTCGCGTTCCTCGGCGCGCAGTACGTCCGCGACAACGAGATCGGGTCCCTCGAGACGCGCGCGTCCGACCTCGCGCGGTCGATCGACAACCGCGTCCAGGAGGGCGCGCCGCTGTCCGACGACATGCTGGGGCCGTACGTGGAGCGGGGCGGCGGCATCCCCGTCAGCATCTTCGTCGTCGCGGAGGACGGCGCGCGGTACCAGGCCGGCCCGGAGGTGCCCGAGCGCACCATCACCATCACGGAGACGTCGACGTCGGGCGCGCGGATCACGATGTACGCCCCCTGGTGGGACATCTTCCTCATGAGCGCGCAGATCATGGGGCTCGTGGTGGCCGCCGCGGTCGTCGCGTTCGCGGCGGGGATCGCGATGGCGATCTGGCAGGCGAACCGGCTCGCGGCCCCGCTGGTGTACCTCGCGGCGTCCGCCGAGCAGCTCGGGTCCGGCCAGGTGCGCCCGCAGCTCGAGCCGTCGGGCGTCGAGGAGATCGACCTGGTCGCCGCCGAGCTCGCCCGCAGCGCCGACCGGATGGCCGGCCGGCTCGCCGCGGAGCGGCAGTTCGCGTCCGACGCCTCGCACCAGCTCCGCACGCCGCTCACGGCGCTGTCGATGCGCCTGGAGGAGATCACGCTCGCCTCGGACGACCCCGCCGTGCGGGAGGAGGCCCGCATCTCGCTGGAGCAGGTCGAGCGGCTCGTGACGGTCGTCGACGACCTGCTGACCCGCTCGCGGCGCGCGCAGGGGGGGACCACCGAGGCGGTGCGGCTGGTGGACGTGGTGCACCAGCAGGAGGAGGAGTGGCGGCCCACCTTCGAGGCCGAGGGGCGCCGGCTCGTCGTCGACGTCGACCCGGCCGCGCAGGTGCTGGCGACGCCGGGGGCGCTGGCGCAGGTGCTGGCGACGCTCATCGAGAACTCCCTGCGGCACGGGGGAGGGACGACGACCGTCCGGTCGCGCCCGGGGGCCTCCCGTGCGGTGGTCGTCGAGGTCGGCGACGAGGGCGAGGGCGTGCCCGACGAGCTCGCGCCGCGGATCTTCGAGCGCGAGGTGACCTCCGGCAAGGGCACCGGGCTCGGGCTCGCGCTGGCCCGCGACCTGGCGTCCGCCGACGGCGCGCGCCTGGAGCTCGCGCAGCGCCGGCCCGCGGTGTTCGCGCTGTTCCTCACCGGTCTGCCCGCGATGATGGCGCCGGACGTGGTGCTGCCGCGCGGGTCCGTCATCTCGCCGCGCGTCGACGGGTCGCGGCGGCGGCGCCGGGGCTGAGGTCCCGGGCCGGGTTCTCCCGCGCGGGGCGTCCGCTCGGGAGGGCAGCCGCTCGGGGAGGCCCGCGCGGCCGCCGCGGGTGCGCGCGTCCCTGCGCGAGGGGGTGCCGCCGGGGTGCCGGGGGCGCGTAGGTTCGCCGGTGAGGCGTGCGGCCGGGCGCGGTGGGCGTCCGGCGGGCCGCCCGGACGGGAGCGGTGGCCGGTGGCGTCTGCCGTGCGGGGTCGGGACGAGGACGGGCGCGGCCCGGACGCGTCCGCTCCCGACGCGCCCGCCCCCGACGGGCGCGCTCCCGACGGGCGCGCTCCCGACGCGCCCGCCCCCGGCGCCCGGCGCCGTGCCCCGCGGGCGCGGGCGGCGGCCGCCGTGGTGCTGGTGGTGCTGGGTGCCCTGCTCGCGCCCGTGGCCTTGGCGGCGTCCTGGGGGCGCGGACTCGTCGCCGACACCGACCGGTACCTCGCGGCCGTCGGCCCGCTCGCCGAGGACCCGCAGGTCCGGGAGGCGGTGACCGACCGCGTGACGGCCGCCGTGGTCGACGGGCTGCGCCTCGAGCGGCTGGCCGCGGACGCGACGTCCGCGATCGCCGCCCTGGACCTCCCCCCGCGCGCGTCCGAGGCGGTGGAGTCGCTGCGCGGGCCGCTGGTGGACGCGGCCACCGGCTACGTCCGCGGGGTGGTCGGCCGGGTCGTCGACTCCGACGCGTTCGCCACGGTGTGGACGACGGCGAACCGGGAGGTGCACCGGCAGCTCGCGGCGGTGCTGCGCGGCGACCCGGGGGCCCTCGCGCGCATCGACGCCGACGGCACGCTGACGGTCGACCTCGGCGGCGTCGTCGACGCGGTCCGCCGGCGCCTGTCCGCCGCGGGGTTCGCGGTGGTCGACCGGCTCCCGGCGGTCGACGCGACGTTCGCCGTGCTGCGCAGCGCGGACCTGGTGCGCGCCCAGGAGGCGTACCGGGCGCTCGACGCCGCGGCGACGTGGTCCCCGTGGGCGGCGGTGGCCCTGCTCGCGGGTGCGGTCGCGCTCGCCCGGGACCGGGTGCGGGCGCTGGCCGTCGTGGGCCTGGCCGTCGCGGGTGCGGTCGCGCTCCTGCTCGTCGCGCTGGTGGCCGGGCGGTCCTGGTACGCCGGGTCGCTGCCGCCCGCGGTGCAGCGCCCGGACGTCGCCGTCGTCGTCTACGACCAGGTGCTGTCCGGTCTGCGGGCGGCGCTGCTGCGCGTGCTCGCCGCCGCGGTGGTCGTCGCCGCCGCGGGCGCGGTGGGCCTCGCGGCGCGGGGCGGCAGGGCGGGGCGGGCGCTGCGGGCGCTGCGGGGACGCGGCCCGGCGCGACCGGGCGACGGGGGAGACGACCGTCCCGCGGCAGCCGGTCCGGTCGCCGGGGGAGCCGGGGGAGGCGACCGCGCCGCGGGGGCGGAGCCGGTCGCCGGGGCGTGACGCCCCGCCTACGCGGGTTCGGCGTCCCGGCCGGTGCGCGGGTACGGCACCGTGCCGAGCGGCACGGCGTGGTGCTCGTGCTCGCGCGCCTCGTGCCCCACCTCGGCGAGCGCGACCGGGAGGGTCGCCGTGCCCGTGAACACGAAGAGCTTGTAGCCGACGTACCGCCCGATGGTGCCGAGCACGATGCCGGCGACGTTCGCCACGTTGTCGGCGAACGGGCCGGTGAACCCCAGCACGTAGTGCGAGAACGCCAGCGAGCCGACGGTCAGCCCGATGCCGACCACGTTGATGAGCGCGAACAGCACGAACTCCCGGCCGCGCCGGGCGGTGCGCTGGTCGGCGAACGTCCAGTGCCGGCTGCCGACCCAGGACACGAGCGTCGCGAGCAGCACCGCCACGATGCGCGCGGTGAGCGGCTTGCCGTGCAGCAGGTCGACCGGGCCGAAGCGCAGCAGGTTGTACGTGCCCATGTCCACGACGAACGCCACCGTGCCCACCGACCCGAACCGCGCGAGCTCCAGCGCCCGCGCCCGCAGGCCGTCGCGCCGGCTGCTGCCCCCGGGTGCGTGCCGGGGCGCCACGAGGCCCGGCGCGCTGGAGGAGGTCACCGGGACACGGTAGTCCCCGCGGCTGGGGGCTCGCTGTGCGTCGGTGGGCGGAACGACCCGCCCGGCGTGCCGGGCGGTCCCACCCGGCGGTGGTCGCGCGGGGACCGCCGGCCGCGGGTCGGTTAGGCTCCACGCTCGTGGCAGCACCCGTGGTGGCAGTGGTCGGTGGCGGTCAGCTCGCGCGCATGATGGCGCCGGCGGCGACCTCGTTGGGGCTCCACCTGCGGGTGCTGGTCGAGGACGCCGCGTCGTCGGCGGCCCAGGTGGTCGTGGACGCCCCGGTGGGCGCGGCCGCGGACCCGGTGGCCGTCGAGGCGCTGGTCGTGGGGGCGGACGCCCTGACCTTCGAGCACGAGCACGTGCCCGGCGGGCTGCTCACGGAGCTCGTGGACCGAGGCGTCGCGGTGCGGCCCGGGCCGGACGCGCTGGTGCACGCGCAGGACAAGATCGTCATGCGGACCCGGCTGACGGCCCTCGGCGTGCCGTGCCCGCGCTGGGCGGCCGTGGGCTCCCGCGAGGACCTGGCGGCGTTCCTCGCGGCGGGTGACGGCACGGCCGTCGTGAAGACCGCGCGCGGCGGCTACGACGGCAAGGGCGTGCGGGTGGTGCGCGACGCCGGCGGGGCGGACGACTGGCTGTCCGCCGCGGCCGACGGCACCGGAGCGCCGCTGCTCGCGGAGGAGCGGGTGCCCTTCACGCGCGAGCTGGCCGCCCTCGTCGCCCGCTCGCCGTCCGGCGAGGTCCGCACGTGGCCGGTCGTCGAGTCGGTGCAGGTCGACGGGGTCTGCTCCGAGGTGGTCGCGCCGGCGCCGGGCCTGGACCCGCGCACCGCCGCCCGGGCCGAGGGCATCGCCCGCGCGGTGGCCGAGGGGCTGGACGTCACGGGCGTGCTCGCCGTCGAGCTGTTCGAGGTGCCGGACCCCGACGGCGGCGCCCCGCGGGTGCTGGTGAACGAGCTCGCGATGCGCCCGCACAACTCCGGGCACTGGACGATCGACGGCGCCGTCACGAGCCAGTTCGAGCAGCACCTGCGCGCGGTCCTCGACCTGCCGCTCGGGTCCACGGACGCCCGCGCGCCCTGGACCGTCATGGCGAACGTCCTCGGCAGCAGCCGGGAGGCGCTCACCGACGGGCTGGCCGCGGTCGCCGCGCTCGACCCGGGCGCCAAGGTGCACCTGTACGGCAAGGGCGTGCGCCCCGGCCGCAAGCTCGGCCACGTCACGGTGACCGGCGACGACCTGGACGACGTCCGCCGCCGGGCCGCCGCCGCCGCAGCCGTGCTGCGCGGCGACACCGCCTGACGTCCCGCGAACCCGACCCGCAGCAGCACCCCGGAGGTGGAGATGGACCCGCTCGTCGGCATCGTCATGGGCTCGGACTCGGACTGGCCCGTCATGGAGGCCGCGGCGCAGGCGCTCGCGGAGCTCGAGGTGCCGGTGGAGGTCGACGTCGTGTCGGCCCACCGCCAGCCGGACAAGATGGTCGCGTACGGCCGCGGGGCGGCGGACCGCGGCCTGCGGGTCGTCGTCGCCGGGGCGGGCGGCGCCGCCCACCTGCCGGGCATGCTCGCCGCCGTGACGCCGCTGCCGGTGGTCGGGGTGCCGGTGCCGCTCTCCCGGCTGGACGGGCTGGACTCGCTGCTGTCGATCGTCCAGATGCCCGCGGGCGTGCCGGTCGCGACCGTCTCCATCGGGGGTGCGCGCAACGCCGGCCTGCTCGCGGCGCGCATCATCGGGTCCGGCACGGACGACACCGCCCGCAGGGTCGCCGCCGCCATGCGGGCGTTCCAGGACGACCTGCGGGCGCAGGCCGACGCCAAGGGGGAGCGGCTGCGCGCCCAGCACGGCGACGGGCGCCGGCCGGCCGTGGGCTTCGGGGGCTGACCGGCGCGGGAGCGCGCGGGGGTCGCGCGGGGGCCGCCGTCAGGCCCCGTGAAGGTCTCGTCGAGACGTCCGGGACCACGCCCGCTCGACAGGCGGACGTCGCGGGGCCCGCTTAGCGTCGAGCGGGTGACGACCACCGCGCCGGCCCGGAGCCACCTCCCCGCCACCGCCGACCCGTCGCCCGCCGCCCCCGGGCGCGGGCCGCGCCTCGCCGCGCTCGACGGCCTGCGGTTCCTCGCCGCCGTCGGGGTGCTGGCGTACCACTTCACGACCCGGCAGACCGACGCCTGGGGCCGGGACCTCGCCGAGGTGGCGCCCGCGGTGTCGTCGTGGGCGGTCTACGCGTCGCTGGGCCCGGAGCTGTTCTTCGTGATCAGCGGGTTCGTCATCCTCATGACGGCGTGGGGTCGCTCGGTGCCGGACATCGTCGGGTCCCGCGTCGGTCGCCTGTACCCGGCGTACTGGGTCGCGGTCCTGGCCACCGGGGCGCTGCTGCTGCTGATCTGGCCCGGCAAGGAGGTCACCGGCGACCAGGTGCTGGTGAACCTCACGCTGCTGCAGAGCCTGGTCGACGTCAACCACGTCGACGGCGTCTACTGGACGCTCTGGGTGGAGCTGCGGTTCTACCTGCTGATCGCGCTGTTCGCCGCGTTCGGGATCACCCGCCGCCGGGTGCTGTGGTTCGCGGCGCTGTGGCCGGCGGCCGCCCTGCTGGCCCGGGTGGCGGGCCTCACGGACGCGGTCGTGTGGCTGGTCGCGCCGTACGCGCCGCTCTTCGCCGCCGGGATGGTGCTGTACGTGATCCACCGCACGGGCCACGCGCTGGTGCCGTGGCTGCTGGTCGCGGGCAACGCCGCCCTGGCCACCGCGGCGCTGGTCCCGGCGCGCATGGCCTCGCTCGGCGAGAACTCGGTGGTCGCGCCGCGGCCGGCCCTGCTGACGGCGTCGCTGCTCGGCTGCGTCGCGCTGGTCGCGCTGGTGTCGCTGACGCCCGCCGCCCGGTGGCGGTGGGCCGGGCTGACCGCGGCCGGGGCGCTCACGTACCCGCTGTACCTGACGCACGAGTACTGGGGGCTCTGGGTGGTGCACCTGCTGTCCGGGCGGGTCCCGGTGTGGGTCGTGCTCGCGGCGGCGACCGCGCTGTCGCTCGTCCTCGCGTGGCTCGTGCACCGGTTCGTGGAGAAGCCGTTCGGCCCGCGCCTGCGCCGGGCCACCACCGTGGCGTGCGAGCGGCTGCGGGACCGCGCGGTGGCCGCCGCCGCGGCGGTGCGGGCCCGCTACGAGCCCGGCACGCCGCCGACGACGCCGGGCGGCAGGGAGCCGTCGCGGATGCCGGCGAAGAACGCCGGGGTCTGATCCGGGTCGAGCAGCACGGTCGAGCCGATGCCCCCGGGCCGGTAGTCCATGCTCGCGATGGGCGGCGTGCCGGTGATCCCGTCGGGCCCCGACGCCGAGCGGAACGCCAGCGCGAGCCGGCCCAGGTCGACCACGTCGGTGCCCTCGCTCGCGGTGAGCGCGCCGGTCCCGGCGTCGACGAGCGCGACCTGCTTGCCCGGCTGGAGCAGCAGCGCGGGGTCCTCCGCCTTCGACGCGACGGCCGAGATGAGCTGCCGCTGGCGCATCCCGCGGCCGATGTCGCCGGACGGGTCCGCGTAGCGCATCCGGGAGAACGCGAGGGCCTGCACGCCGTCGACGGTCTTGCAGCCGGGCGCGTCCCAGACGAGGCCGGACTTGGGCTCGTTGACCGGGAACGTGATGCCGGTGCTGCCGTCCAGGCACAGCTCCACGCCGCCGACGGCGTCGACGAGCTGCTCGACCCCGCCGAACCCGACCTCGACGTAGTGGTCGACCGTCAGGCCGGTGAGCTGCTCGACGGTCTGCACCAGCAGCGGCGCACCGCCCCAGGAGAACGCCGCGTTGAGCTTGCTCGGGCCGTGACCGGGGATCTCGACGTATGTGTCGCGGGGGAGCGAGATCAGCGCGGCCGGCCCGGACTCCGGCACCTGCAGCAGCAGGATCGTGTCCGTGCGGGCGCCGACGGTCTCGGTGTCCTCGATCACGCCGTCCTCGCGGGAGTCCGAGCCCGACAGCAGGTAGGTGGCGCCCGGCGTGCCGGCCGCGCCGGACAGCGCGTCGACGTGCTGGACCTTGCCGTTGGCCCACAGGACGAGCCCGACCGGCCAGGCGACGAGCAGCAGCAGCACGAGGACCGTGACGAGGGCGATCACGCGGCCGCGGCGCCGGCGGCGGGGTGCCGGCGGGGCGGCGGGTCCGGGCGCACCGGGACCGGGCGCACCGGGACCGGCGGGGCCGACGCGGCCGGCCGACCCCGCGGGACGGGCG
>NZ_JBCLVN010000026.1:0-35507 GCF_039548315.1 Cellulomonas olei | reverse complement strand
GTCCCCGGGCCGGGGGGCACCGCGTCCGCGAACCCCGCGGCGAGGGCGCCCGCCAGCCCGGCGACGAGGTCCTCCCCGCGCCGCGCCGCACCCGCCCGCGAGGCCGGCGCCGGCACCACGACCCACCGGCCCGGTGGCGACGCCGCCGCCACGGCGGGCGCCGCACGGCGCACCACGGCCGCGAACCAGGGCGACACGTCGGCGCGCCCGCGGTCCTTCCACGCCACGACGGCGCTCCGCACGACGCCCGTGCCCACCGCGAGCGCCCAGACCGGCAGCACGGTCCCGTCGAGGCGGTCGAGCCGGCCGGCGGCGTGCTCGCACCGGCGGGGAGGGCCGGACCAGCGCCGCAGGCACGCCGGGCACAGCGCGCGGCCGGGCGCCCCGCAGCCGGCGCAGGTCACCGGGAGCACCAGATCCACCAGGTCGTGCAGCAGCCTCGTCATCCCGCCATGCTGCGTGCCCGGGGGCCCGCCACGCCGCCGGCGTCCCCAGGCGCCCGGCTCCCGCACGGGGTGCCGTCCTGGGGAGGGGTCGGCGCCCGCTCAGCCCGCGAACGACGGGTCGCGCACGCCGTCCGCGACCCGCTCCCAGCTGGACCCGGACCGGGCGTACAGCGCCCCGTCGGCGGTGGTGACGTACAGCGCCCCGTCGCCCTTGCCGCCGGCGATGTCCACGGAGTCCACGATCGGCGGGCGCGCCTGCACCTGACCGGACAGCGGCACGAGGTGGTACACGTCGGTCGTGGTGCTGCCGGAGCGCCCGAGCACGCCGAGCGTGCTCTCGTCGACCCACACGACGCGGGACGCGTCCAGCAGCGTCACGCCGGTGCGCCACGCCTCGCCCACCACCTGCGGCGTGCCGGAGTCGTCGCGCACCACGGCGGCGACGTCCACCCGCACGCCGTCCGACCCGGACGACACCACCGCGACCCGGGTGGCGTCCCGGGCCATCCGCACCGAGCGGACCGTGCGGTCCTGCAGCCACTCCGCCTCGACCTCGACCGACGTGCCCTCCGCGTCGACCGCCAGGAGGCGCCCGGGGGCCGACGGCGAGGCCGTCCAGACCCACCCGAGCCGGTCCACGGACGGCGCGACCAGGTCCGGCTCGCGCAGCAGCAGCTGCGACGGGGCGCCCGTCATCGGCACCGTGACCAGCCGGTCCGTGCCGGACAGCATGACGCGCAGGTCGCCGGCGCCGTCCCGCGCCGGCTCCCGGGCGTCGAGCCCCGCCAGGGACGCCACACCCTCGACGTCGACGAGGTCGCCCTGGTCGAGCCGGACCAGCCCGCCGTCGTGCAGCGCCTCGAGCGACCCGCCCCAGTCCTGCCCGCGCTCCAGCTCCGCGGGCTCGGCGCCCAGCGGCACGCCGCCGGCCGTCACGTCCACGGCGCGCACGCGGGCGATGCGCAGCGACGCCTCGAGCTGCGCCTGCAGCAGCGCCCGGTCCTCCGGCTCGGGCGGCAGCGAGCCCGCGGACAGGCTGACCGCCGCGCGGCCCTCGTCGTCGACCGAGACGGCGTCCGGCTGCAGCGCGGCCCCCTCGGGGATGGGGTTGCGCACGGCGTCGCGCAGCCAGTCGGACGGGCCGGCGATGAGCGCGCGCACGATGGAGGTCGCGAGGTTCCGCACGGGGAACCAGCGCGTCTCCGGCACGAGGAACAGGCCGTCGCCCGAGACGAAGTACACGGTCGCCGACCGGTAGATCGCCTCGAAGTTCGGCTGCGACAGCACGACGCCGTCCTCGAGGCCGGAGATGCGCCACTGCCCGTCGTCGTCCTGCACGAGGTCGAAGACCAGCGACTCCTCCGCGTCCGGCCCCGCCTGCGCGTACCGGCCCTCCGCGTCGATCCGGGCCGCGACGCGGATGGTCACCTGGACCTGGTACTGGCCCTCGAGGCGGATGTCGGGGCTCGACGCGGTGGAGTACACGACGACGCGCTCGCGCGGGCTCCAGGAGCGGCGGGCCTCGCCGGACAGGTACTCGCGGGCGTTGCGGAAGTCGTCCCCGGCGTCGGCGGTGGTGGTCGTGTCGCGGCTGAACCCGGCGGCGCTCGCGCCGAGGAACCCCCGCACGATGTCCTCCTGCGAGCCGTCCTGCGGCGGCGGGTCGCCCAGCGGCTCCACGGGGCCCTGGTCGGTGACGCCCTCGACGCCGACGCCCACGGGGCCGGAGGTCGGGATGCCGACGCAGCCCGCCAGGGTGAGGAGCAGGGCGGCCAGCAGGCCTGCGAGGGCTGCGCGGCTCCGGTACCGGGGTGTCATCCGTCCTCCCGGGACGTGGGACGGGCCGCGGCCTTGCGCCGGGCCACCGCCTGCTGCGCCTCGCGCGCCCGCTCGACGACGTCGAACGAGCCGGTGGTCGGCGGCAGGTCGGGCAGGGCCGCCGGGTCGGCGCCGCGCTCCGCCGCGCCCGCGTCGTCGGGACGCGGGTCGGCCTCCGGCTCCGCGGGCGGCTCCAGCGGCAGCGGCGACCCGGACAGCACGATGCCCGCGCGGCGCGGCAGCGTCAGGCGGAACGAGGCGCCCTGCCGCGGCCGGCCCCAGGCCTCCAGCCAGCCGCCGTGCAGGTGGGCGTCCTCCAGCGAGATCGCGAGGCCGAGCCCCGTGCCGCCGGTCGTCCGCGCGCGGGCGGGGTCCGCGCGCCAGAACCTGTCGAACACGTGCTCGGCCTCGTCGCGCGTCATGCCGACGCCGTGGTCGCGCACCGTGACGGCGACCGCGCGGTCGTCGGCGCCCACCGTGACCTCCACGTCGGTGCCGTCGGCGTGCTCGATCGCGTTCACCAGGAGGTTGCGCAGCACCCGCTCGACGCGACGCGGGTCGACGTCGGCGACGCAGGTCTCCTCGGGCTGGGTGACCGAGATCCAGGTGCCCTTGCGCCCGGCGAGGGGCACGGCCTGGTCCACGGCGGCGCCGACGATGTCGCGCACGTCCCGCGCCTCGGCGTCCAGCACCGCGGCGCCCGCGTCGAACCGGCTGATCTCCAGCAGGTCGCCGAGCAGGTCCTCGAACCGGTCGAGCTGCTGCTGCAGCAGCTCCGCCGACCGCCGCACGGCCGGCGGGAAGTCGTCGCGGGACTCGTAGAGCATCTCGCCGGCCATCCGCACCGTCGTCAGCGGGGTGCGCAGCTCGTGCGAGACGTCGGAGACGAAGCGCCGCTGGAGCGCCGAGAGGTTCTCCATCCGCACGATCTGGTCCTGCAGGCTCTCGGTCATCTCGTTGAACGACCGCCCCAGCCGCGCGAGCTCGTCCTCGCCCCGCACCGCCATGCGCTCGTCGAGGTTGCCGTCCGCGATGCGCTCCGCGACGTGCGCCGCGAGCCGCACGGGCCGCACGACCTGCCGCGTGACGAGCCAGGTCATCGTGACGAGCAGGGCCACGAGCGCGACGCCGGCGATGCCCAGGACGCCCAGCAGGAAGTCGAGGCGGTCCTGCTCGGCCTGCAGCGAGTAGAGGAAGTACAGCTCGTAGGAGCCGGCGGACGGCACGGTGACGACCTGCCCCACGACGACACCGGGCTCGACCCGGCCCGTCCCGGAGGACGCCGCCGGCCACGCGACGGACTCCCAGCGCTGGCCGTCGTTGCGCGCGGTCGCGTCGCGCAGCTCGTCCGACACGAGCTGGAGCAGCGTCGAGTCCGACGCGGCGCTCGTCACGAGGATCGGCTGCTGCTGGCCGCGCGTGCGCAGGATGAAGACCTCGCGCTCCCCCGAGCCGCCGGAGCGCAGGGCGATGACCATGTCGTTGAGGAGCTGCTGGATCTCCGGGGCGGTGGCCGCCGTCGAGGCGTCGAACGTCTTCTGGGCCTGAGCCGCCGACCGCGCGGACTCCGCGAGCACCTGGTCGACCCGGGCCGTGAACAGCCCGTCGCGCACGCTGATCGACAGGTACCCGCCGAGCACGACGAGCGCCACCAGCCCCGCGGCCAGCGTCCAGGTGATGACGCGCGCCTGCAGCGAGCCGCGCCAGCCGCGCACGAGCCGGCGCAGCCGCGCGGCGGTCCGCACGGCCAGCAGGCGGCGCACCCGCGTCGACCGTCCCGGCGCCCCCGGCGAGGAGGGTGCCTGCGGGGGCCCGCTCACGACGGCGTCGCGCCCGCCTTGTAGCCGACGCCGCGGACGGTCACGACGATCTCCGGGCGCTCGGGGTCGGCCTCGATCTTCGAGCGCAGCCGCTGCACGTGCACGTTCACCAGGCGGGTGTCGGCGGCGTGGCGGTACCCCCACACCCGCTCCAGCAGCACCTCGCGGGTGAAGACCTGCCAGGGCTTGCGCGCCAGGGCGACGAGCAGGTCGAACTCCAGCGGCGTCAGCGGGATCGGCACGCCGCCGCGGGTGACGCGGTGGCCGGTGACGTCGATCGACAGGTCCCCGATGCGCAGGTGCTCGGGCGCGGGCTCGTCGCTGCGCCGCAGGCGGGCCCGGACGCGCGCGATGAGCTCCTTCGGCTTGAACGGCTTGGCGATGTAGTCGTCCGCGCCGGACTCGAGGCCCAGCACGACGTCCACGGTGTCCGCCTTCGCCGTCAGCATGACGATCGGCACGCCCGACTCCGCGCGGATGAGGCGGCACACCTCGGTGCCGTCCTTGCCGGGCAGCATGAGGTCGAGCAGCACCAGGTCCGGCTGCGAGGTCCGGAACGTCTCCAGAGCCTCGTCCCCGTCCGCGCAGAAGACCGGCTCGAACCCCTCGGAACGCAGGACGATGCCGATCATCTCGGACAGGGCGGTGTCGTCGTCGACCACGAGAACGCGTCCCTTCATCGGACCATGATGGCATCCGCGGGCACCGCGCGGGGCCGACGCCGGGCGGGCGGTCGCGCGCCGGACCGCACGCCCCCGCCCAGGCTGACGTGGCACGATGGCCGCAGCCGCGCCGCGGGACCCCGGGCCCCGCGCGACGTCGTCCGCCCGGGCACCCGACCCGGCCCGTCCGCCCCGAGCAGCCAGGAGCACGCGATGAGCACGCCGCACGACGAGGGCCGCCCGCAGGACGCGCCCGACGCCGGCGAGGACCCGCGCCCCGCGCCCCGCTACGGGCAGTACGCGCCCCCGGGGTGGCAGCCGCCCGCCCCGGACCGGGGCGCGGCGAGCCCGTGGGGCGACCCGGCCACCCACCCGGGTGCCCCCCGTCCGGGTGGCTGGACGCCGGCGGGCGGCCCTGGCGGGTACGGCGGCGGCGCGCCCGGGCAGCCCGTCCCGCCCGGGTACGGGCAGCCGACGCCTCCCGGGTACGGGCAGCAGCCGGGCCACGGGCAGCAGCCCGGGTACCCGCCGGCGCCCGGCTACCCCCCGGCCCCCGGGTACCCGCAGCAGCCGGGGTACGGCCAGCAGCCCGGGTACGGCCAGCAGCCCGGGTACGGCCAGCCGGGCCCCGGCGCGCCGACGCCGTACGGCTGGGGCCCCGCGCCCTACCAGCCGCCGGTCGCGCAGCCCGGCATCGTCCCGCTGCGCCCGCTGAGCATCTGGGAGATCTTCGACGGCGCGTTCCGCGCGATCCGGCACAACCCGAAGACGATGTTCGGCCTCACGGCGGTCGTCGTCACCGTCGCGACGGCGCTCGGCGCGCTCGTGCAGTGGTACCTCGCGGGCCTCGTCGCCAACGAGGTGAACGGCTGGTTCGCGACCGGCGGCGTGAACGGGGCCGAGCTCGACCTGGTCGGCGAGTCGTTCGGCTCGTCGCTGGCGTCGCTCGCCGGGCTGCCGCTGACCGCGCTGGCGTCGTCGATCCTCACCGGGCTGCTCATCATCTCGGTCAGCCGCTCGGTGATCGGCCAGCGCGCGCAGGTCGGCGACGTCGTGCGCGGCTCCGGCAAGCGGCTGTGGTGGGTGATCGCGTTCGGGATCATGCAGTCGCTCGCGGTGCTGCTGCTGTCGGGCGCGGTGGTCGGTCTGACGATCCTGCTCTGGAACACCACCGAGAGCCCCGGCGTGACGGTGCTGGTCGCGCTCGTCGGCGCCGCCGTGCTCGTCGTGGCCGCGTTCTGGCTGACGGTCCGCACGATGCTCGCGCCGGCGGCGCTCATGCTCGAGGGCGGCCGGTTCTGGGCGTCGGTCGCCCGGGCCTGGCGCCTGACCCGCGGCAGCTTCTGGCGGCTGCTGGGCCTGTACCTGCTGGTGTCGATCCTCGTGGGGATCGTCGCGTCGCTCGTCGCGGTCCCCTTCACGACGATCGCGACGCTGCTGCTCGACGACCCGTTCCTCACCAGCGGCGCGGGGATCGCGCTGTCGGCCGTGGGCCAGGCGCTCGGCAGCACCGTCAGCACCGTGTTCATGGCCGGCGTCATCGCGCTGGCCTACATCGACGTGCGGATGCGCCGCGAGGGCCTGGACGTCGAGCTCGCGCGGGCGGCGGGGGACGCCGGGCGGTGACGTCCGCCGCGACCGCCGCGCTCCGGCCGCTCGCCCTGCGGGGCGAGGTCCCGGTCGTGCCCGACGCCGACCAGGCGCGGGGGTGGCTCGAGCGCGAGCTCGCCGACCCGGTGTACCACCAGCAGCCGAGCATCCTCAGCCGGCTGCTGGAGTGGCTGCGCGACCTGTTCGCGCGCGCCGACGGGGCGGCGCTGGGCGACGTCGGCACCCTCCTCGTGGTCGTGGGGGTGCTGGCCGTGGTCGTGGTCGTCACGTTCCTCGTCACCGGCCCGGTGCGACGCAGCCGCCGGCTCGCCCGCGCGGGTTCGGTGCTGGACGCGGACGACCGGCGGTCCGCGGCCGAGCTGCGCGCCGCCGCGGACGCGGCTGCCGCGCGGGGCGACTGGGCCGCGGCGGTCGCGGACCGGTTCCGCGCCCTGGTCCGCTCGCTGGAGGACCGCACCGTCCTGGACGAGCGCCCGGGGCGCACGGCGCACGAGGCCGTCGAGGCCGCCGGCCTGCGCCTGCCCGCCCACGCCCGGGACCTGCGCTCCGCCGGCCGCCTGTTCGACGACGTGGTGTACGGCGACGTCGTGCCCGGTGCCGCGGACGACGCGGCCCTGCGCGAGCTCGACGCGCGGCTCGCCGCGACGCGGCCGACCGTGCCCACCGTGCCCGCCGGGATCGGGGTTGCCCCGTGAGCGCACCGCGCGGCCCGGTGACCGCCGCACCGGCCCCTGCCGGCACCGCGGCTCCCGCGGGCTCCCCGGCCCCTGCGGGCTCCCCGGGACCCGCTCGCCCCGACGGCACCGTCCTCGGCGACGGGACGACCGCCCGGAGCCGCGCCGGGTCACGCTGGCGGCGGTACCGCTGGGTGCTCGTCGTGGCCGGCGTGCTGGCCGTGGCGGTGCTCGCGGCGGTGCTCCCCGCACCGGTCCGCAGCACCACCCCGCTGGCGCCGGACAACCCGCACGAGAACGGCGCGCGGGCGGTGGCGGAGGTGCTGGCCGACCAGGGCGTGACGACGACCTACGTCCGGAGCACGGCGGCTGCGGTCGCCGCGGCCGGCCCGGGCACGACCCTGCTCGTCACGAGCGACTGGCTGCTGACCGACCCCCAGATGGACGCCGTCGCCGGCTCCGGCGCCGACCTGGTGCTGCTCGACCCGACGTACCTGCTGGCGCTCGCCGCGCCCGGGCTCGACACCGGCTGGAGCGGCAGCGGGACGCCGGCCCGACTGAGCGCGACGTGCGCCGACGACGACGCCGGGGCCGCGGGCACGATCACGGGCTCGGGCGCGGGCGTCGTGGTGAGCGGGTCCGGCCCGGCGGCCGGTGCCTCCCTGTGCTTCCCGCTGCCGGGCACCGAGCCGCAGGCCTACCTCTACGCCGACGTCGAGTCCGGCGGCCGCCGCGTCACGGTCCTGGGCGACGCGGGGCTGCTGACGAACGCCCGGGTGGCGGACGACGGGAACGCGGCGCTCGTGCTCCGGGCGCTCGGCCGGCACGACGAGCTGGTCTGGTACGTGCCCTCCGCGACCGACACCGGCGGGGGCGAGGCCGCCGGCCCGGGGCTCGCCGACCTGCTGCCGCCCACCGCCCGCCTGGTGCTGCTGCAGGCGCTCGTCGTCGTGCTGGCGCTCGCGCTCTGGCGCGGCCGGCGTCTGGGCCGCGTCGTCGTCGAGCACCTGCCCGTGGTGGTGCGGTCCGCCGAGACCACGCGCGGCCGCGGACGCCTGTACCGGGTGGCGCGGGCGCACGGCCACGCGGCCGCGTCCCTCCGGGCGGGCACGGCCGCGCGGCTCGCCCGCCGGCTCGGGCTGCCGCGCTCGGCGGACGCCCCCTCCCTGATCACCGCGGTCGCACGCGCGGCGCACCGTGACGAGACCGAGGTCCGCGACCTGCTGTACGGACCGCCACCCCCGTCGGACGCGGGCCTGGAGACCCTGGCCCGCCTGCTCGACCAGCTCGAGAGCGAGGTTCACCCCACGTGACCCAGGACCACCCCGCCCCGACCCCGTGGCAGCCGGACCCGGCGGCCCCGCCGGCGCCCCCCGCTCCCCCGACGGCGCCGGCGGCGCCCACCGGGGCCGCGCCCGCCGCCCCCGCCGCGCCGACCGTGCCGACGGCGCCGGCCGCCCCCGTGGCGCCTCCGGAGCCCTCGGCCGACCTCCGCGAGGCGCTGGGCGCCGTCCGCACCGAGGTGGGCCGCGCGGTCGTCGGCCAGGAGGCCGCCGTCACGGGCCTCGTCATCGCGCTGCTGTGCCGCGGCCACGTGCTGCTCGAGGGCGTGCCCGGCGTGGCGAAGACCCTGCTCGTGCGCAGCCTGTCCGCGGCGCTCGACCTGGACACCAAGCGGGTGCAGTTCACGCCCGACCTGATGCCCGGCGACGTCACCGGCTCGCTGGTGTACGACGCCCGCACGGCCGAGTTCTCGTTCCGCGAGGGCCCCGTGTTCACGAACCTGCTGCTCGCCGACGAGATCAACCGGACGCCCCCGAAGACCCAGGCGTCGCTGCTGGAGGCCATGGAGGAGCGTCAGGTCTCCGTGGACGGCACGCCGCGGCCGCTGCCCGAGCCGTTCGTCGTCGTCGCCACGCAGAACCCCGTCGAGTACGAGGGCACGTACCCGCTGCCCGAGGCGCAGCTCGACCGGTTCCTGCTCAAGCTGACGCTGCCGCTGCCCGAGCGCGCCGACGAGATCGAGGTGCTGGCCCGCCACGCCGCCGGGTTCGACCCGCGCGACCTGGCGCGCGCGGGCGTCCGGCCGGTCGCGGGTGCCGGGGTGCTCGACCGGGCGCGCGCCGAGGTCGCGCGGGTGCAGGTCGCCCCCGAGGTGCTCGGCTACGTCGTGGACCTGGTGCGCGCCACCCGCCGGTCGCCGTCGCTGTCGCTCGGGGTCTCCCCGCGCGGCGCCACGGCGCTGCTGGCGACGTCGCGGGCGTGGGCGTGGCTCTCGGGCCGCCCCTACGTCACCCCGGACGACGTGAAGGCCCTGGCGCACCCGACGCTGCGGCACCGCGTGCAGCTGCGCGCGGAGGCCGAGCTGGAGGGCGTCACCGCCGAGTCCGTCCTGGACACCGTCCTGGCGTCCGTGCCGGTCCCCCGCTGAGGCGCCCGTGACGATCACCTGGCGGGCGGTCGCGCTGACCGCGGTCGGCGTGGTGCCGGTGCTGCTGCTGCCGACCCCGGGGACGGTGCTGCTGTGGGCGGTGCTGTGCCTGGTGGTGTGCGCGGTCGACGCCGCGCTGGCCGCCTCCCCGCGCGCGCTCGCGCTGCGGCGGCAGGTGCCGGGGCCGGTGCGGCTGCACGAGGACGCCCGGTCGCGGCTGACCGTCACGCACACCGGCGCGCGCCGCCTGCGCGGGACGGTGCGGGACGCCTGGCAGCCGTCCGCCGGCACCGGCCGCGACCGGCACCCGGTGGACCTGCCCCCCGGGGAGGCCCGGCACCTGGACACCCCGCTGCGTCCTTCGCGACGCGGCGACCTGCACGCCGACCGGGTCACGGTGCGAACCGTGGGCCCGCTCGGCGTCGCGGGGCGGCAGGCCTCGTTCGACGTCCCCGGGACGCTGCGGGTGCTGCCGGCGTTCGCGTCCCGCCGCCACCTGCCGAGCCGGCTCGCGCGCCTGCGGGAGATGGACGGCCGGGCGGCGGTGCAGGTGCGCGGCGCCGGCACGGAGTTCGACTCGCTGCGCGAGTACGTGATCGGGGACGACGTGCGGTCGATCGACTGGCGCGCGAGCGCCCGGCGGTCCGACGTCGTGGTGCGGACGTGGCGGCCGGAGCGCGACCGGCGCGTGCTGATCGTGGTCGACACGTCGCGCACGAGCGCCGCGCGCACCGGGGAGGAGCCGCGGCTCGACGCGTCCGTGGAGGCGGCGCTGCTGCTCGCGGCGCTCGCGTCCCGCGCCGGGGACCGCGTCGAGCTGCTCGCCCACGACCGGACCGTCCGCGCCCGCGTCGCGGGCGTCTCGGGACCGCGCCTCATGCCCGCCGTGGCGGACGCGCTCGCCGGTGTCGAGCCGTCGCTCGTCGAGGCGGACTGGCCGGGCCTGGTCGGCCAGGTGCAGCAGCGCCTCTCGCAGCGCGCCCTCGTGGTGCTGCTGTCCGCGCTGGAGCCCGCGGCCGTCGAGCAGGGCCTGCTGCCCGTCGTCGACCGGCTCGCCTCCCGGCACCAGGTGGTGCTGGCCTCGGTGCGGGACCCCGAGGTGGAGCGCCTGCGCGCGGGACGCGAGGACGTCGCCGCGCTGTTCGACGCCGCCGCGGCCGAGCGCACCGAGCTGGAGCGCTCCGCCCTCGCCCAGCGGCTGCGGGGCCGCGGCGTCGAGGTCGTCGACGCCCTGCCCGACGACCTCGCGCCGCGGCTCGCCGACGCCTACCTCGCGCTGAAGGCCGCCGGCCGGCTCTGAGCGGGCCGGGGGGCGCGGTCGGCCTGTCGGCGCCCCGTCGTACGGTGACCGGGTGACCGCCGCCGCCCGCGTGACCACCCGCGGGCTGGGCCGCGCGCTGCTCGCCCGCCAGCACCTGGACGCCCGGGCGAGCGCCGGCGCCGTCGACGAGGTCGCGCACCTGGTCGCGCTGCAGTCGCAGAACCCGTCGTCCGCCTACCTGGCGCTGCACGCGCGGCTGGCCGGCTTCGACCACGCGGACCTGGCGACGGCGATGCTCGGGCGCCGCGTCGGGCGGCTGGCGCTGCTGCGGGACACGGTGCACCTCGTCACGGCGGACGACGCGCTCGCGCTGTGGCCCCTGCTCGCCCCCGTGCTGCGCCGGCACGTCCGGTCCGGGACGTCGTTCGCCGCCGACCTGCGCGACGTCGACCTGGACGACCTCGCGCGCGCGGGGCGGGAGGCGCTCGCCGGCGAGCCGCTCACGGCGGCCGCCCTCGGCGCCCGGCTCGGCCCGCGCTGGCCGGGGGTCGACCCGCGCTCGCTCGCGGCGGGCGTGCGCGGGCTGCTGCCGCTGGTGCAGGTCACGCCCCGGGGCGTCTGGGGCCGGAGCCTGGTGACGACGTGGACGACGGCGGAGCAGTGGTTCGGGCGCCCGGTGGCCGTGGTGGGCGACCCGGAGGCGGCCGCGGCCGCGCTCGTGCGGCGGTACCTCGCCGCCTACGGCCCGGCCACGGTCGCCGACGTGCAGGCGTGGTCGGGGCTCACCCGGCTGGCGGGGGTGGTCGCAGGCATGCGGGACGAGCTCGTCGAGGTCGTGCACGCCGACGGGCCGGGCGGCGAGCGGGTGCTCGTCGACCTGCCGGGTGCCCCGCTGCCCGGGGACGTCCCGGTGCCCGCGCGCCTGCTGCCCGACTTCGACGACGTGCTGCTCGGGCACGCGGACCGCACGCGGATCGTGCCGCCCGAGGTGCGGCCGGCCCTCGCGAGCCGCAACGGGATGCCGCCGGGCACGGTGCTGCTCGACGGCACCGTGGCGGGGACCTGGCAGCTGCGCCGGGAGCGCGGGGACGGCGCGTCCGGCGGGCGGCGCACGGCGGTCGTCACCCTGACCCCGCTGCGGCGGTGGACGCGCGCGGAGAGGAGCGCGGCCCTGGCCGAGGCGCGCGCCCTCGCCCGGTTCGCGGCCGACGACGCGGTGGAGCACGACGCCGTGGTCGCCGGGGGCTGACGGCCGCCCGCTCCGGCACGAAGGTCCCTGGTCCGGCCGCCGACCACCCCCCTAGCGTGCCCCGCAGAGCCCGGGACACCGCAGCGCCCGGGCCGGTGCCGCCGCCCGGCACGGCACCGGACGACGACGGGGCCGCGCGCCGACGCGCCGGCCCGCGAGGAGCGGACGATGACCAGGGACCGCAGCGACGCGACCGGCACGGACGACCGACGGACCACCCCCCTGCGCGAGGCGGCGGAGCGGTTCCTTTCGTCGCGGCGGATCGCCGTGACGGGGGTGTCCCGCACGCCGGGCAGCCACGGCGGCAACGTCGTCTACCGGCGGCTGCGCGACACGGGCTACCAGGTGTTCGCGGTGAACCCGAACGCCGCGACGGTCGAGGACGACCCGGCGTACCCGGACCTGCACGCCATCCCGGGCGGCGTCGACGCAGTCGTGGTGGCCACGCGGCCCGAGCACGCCGCCGCCACCGTCCGCGAGGCCGCCGACCTCGGCATCGACCAGGTCTGGATGCACCGGTCCGTCGACGCCGGCAGCGTGGACGACGCCGCGGCCGCGGAGGGACGGGCGCGCGGGCTCACGGTGATCGACGGCGGCTGCCCGCTGATGTTCGGGGCCCCGTCGGACCGGACGCACCGGGCCATGTGCCGCCTCATGACGCTCACGGGCCGGGTGCCGCGCCGCGTCTGACGGCACCCGTGGGACGCCCGCCCGGGTGTCAGCCCGCGGGCGCGTACTGCGTCTCGTACAGCTCGGCGTACAGCCCGCCGGCCGCGAGCAGCTCGGCGTGCGTGCCCTGCTCCACGACGCGGCCCTCGTCCAGGACGACGATGGCGTCGGCCTCCCGGATGGTCGACAGCCGGTGCGCGATGACCAGCGCGGTGCGCCCCTCCAGCGCCTCGGCGAGCGCGCGCTGCACGGCGGCCTCCGACTCGGAGTCCAGGTGGGCGGTCGCCTCGTCGAGGATCACGACCGGGGGCGCCTTGAGCAGGAGGCGCGCGATCGCGAGCCGCTGGCGCTCGCCGCCGGACAGCCGGTAGCCGCGGTCGCCCACCACGGTGTCCACGCCGTCGGGCAGCCGCGACACCAGGTCCCAGATCTGCGCGCGGCGCAGCGCCTGCTCCAGCTCCGCGTCGCCGGCACCGGGCCGGGCGTACAGCAGGTTCGCGCGGATGGTGTCGTGGAACAGGTGGGCGTCCTGCGTGACGATCCCGACCGCGTCGCGCAGGCTCGCCTGCGTGAGCTCGCGGACGTCCTGGCCCGCGACCCGGACCGCGCCGGCCGTGACGTCGTAGAGCCGGGCGACGAGCTGGCTGATCGTCGACTTGCCCGCGCCGGACGGCCCGACCAGCGCGACCACGTGGCCGTGGGGCACGCGGAACGAGACGTCGTGCAGCGTCGTGCCGGGCACCTCGGTCTGCAGCCGCGCGACGGACTCCAGCGACGCGAGCGACACCTCGGCCGCGGACGGGTACCGGAACGTCACCCGGTCCAGCTCGATGCTCGCGGTGCGCGGCAGGTCGTCCGGCAGCGGGCGGGCGTCCGGGGCGTCGTCGACGCTGGGCCGCAGGTCCAGCACCTCGAGCACCCGCTCGAACGACACGAGCGTGGTCATGACGTCGACCTGCACGTTGGACAGCGCGGTGATCGGGCCGTAGAGCCGCGTGAGGTACGACGTCAGCGCGACGACGACGCCCACGGTCAGGGAGCCCTGGATGGCGAGCACCCCGCCGAGCCCGTACACGATCGCGACCGCCACGGCCGCCACGAGGGTGAGCCCGATGCGGAACACCGCGCTGTACATCGCGCTGGTGATGCCGATGTCGCGCACGCGCGAGGCCCGGCCCGCGAACACGGCGGTCTCGTCGTCGGCGCGGCCGTACAGCTTGACGAGCTGCGCGCCGGCGACGTTGAAGCGCTCCGTCATCGTCTGGCCCATGTCGGCGTTGAGGCCGTACGCCTCCTGCGTCACCGCGGCGAGCCGGCGGCCCATCGCGCGCACCGGGAGCACGAACACCGGCAGCAGCACGAGCGAGACGAGCGTGATCTGCCAGGACAGCGACAGCATCGCGGCGATCACGAGCACGACGGTCAGGACGTTGGAGACGACGTTGGACAGCGTCGAGGTGAACGCCTGCTGCGCCCCGAGCACGTCGCCGTTGAGCCGCTGGACGAGCGCGCCGGTCTGGGTGCGGGAGAAGAACGCGAGCGGCATGCGCTGCACGTGGTCGAACACCTGCGTGCGCAGGTCGACGATCAGGCCCTCCCCGATCCGCGCCGAGAGCCAGCGCGAGGCGAGCGCCAGACCGGCCGAGACCAGGGCCAGCAGCGCGACCACGCCGGCGAGGGCCAGCACCACGCCGGTGCGCCCCTGCGCGATGCCGTCGTCGATGATCCGCTGGTAGAGCAGCGGGGTCGCCGCGCCGACCGCGGCGTCGAACGCGATGAGCACGAGGAAGACGGTGATGAGCCGGCGGTAGGGCCGGGCGAACGTGAGGATGCGGCGCAGCACGTCGCGGGTGACGCGGCGCCGCGCGACGGACGGGTCGAGGCGGAACGAGCGGTACATGGACCGGGCGTCCACCCCGCCGGCGCGTGCGTGCATGGACATGGGGCCTCCGGGGTGTCGAACTTTAGTGAGGATACCTCTCTATGTGGCGGACTCGCTATCGTGGGGGCATGACGCTGCCCGGCGAGGCCCCGCACCCCGGCGACGAGCTGTTCTGGCTGCTGCGCCGCACCCTGCACACCATGCGGCGGGACGTGCGCGAGCGCGTGGACCTCAGCCCCGCCCGGCACCGGCTGCTGCGCACCGCCGCCCGGAGCCCGGAGCCCCAGCGCCAGACCGCGCTCGCCGCCGCGCTCGACATCGTCCCGAGGTCGGTCACCTCGCTCGTCGACGACCTCGAGGCGGCCGGGCTCGTCGAGCGGCTGCCCGACCCGACCGACCGTCGCGCCAGCCTCGTCGCCGTGACCGCCGAGGGCCGGGCGGTGCTCGCCGAGGCGGACCGGCAGCGCCGGCGGCACGCCGAGGAGCTGCTCGCGCGCCTGGAGCCCGGCGAGCAGGCCGAGCTGCTGCGCCTGCTGCACCTCCTGGTCGACGACGCCGACCCCTGCTGAGGTCGGCTACACCACGCCCAGGGCGATCATCGCGTCCGCGACCTTGAGGAACCCCGCGATGTTCGCCCCGACCACGTAGTCGCCCGGCGCCCCGTACTCCTCGGCGGTCGCCGCGCAGCGGTCGTGGATCGAGCGCATGATCGCCGCCAGGCGGTCCTCGGTGTAGTCGAACGACCACGAGTCACGGCTCGCGTTCTGCTGCATCTCGAGCGCGGACGTCGCGACGCCGCCGGCGTTGGCGGCCTTGCCCGGGCCGAACAGCACGCCGGCGTCCTGCAGCAGCGCGACGGCGTCGGGCGTCGTGGGCATGTTGGCGCCCTCCGCGACCGCGACCAGCCCCGAGGCGACGAGCGCCCGCGCGTCGGACTCGTCGAGCTCGTTCTGCGTCGCGCACGGCAGCGCGACCGCGGCCCCGACCTCCCAGACGCGCCGGCCCGGGACGAACCGGGCGGACCCGCCGCGGCGCTCCGCGTACGTGGCGAGCGAGCGCCGCTCGACGGTCTTCACCTGCTGCAGCAGCGGCAGGTCGATGCCCCGCTCGTCGACGACGTAGCCGCCGGAGTCCGAGCAGGCCACCACGTGCCCGCCGAGCTGCTGCGCCTTCTGGATCGCGTAGACCGCGACGTTGCCGGAGCCCGACACCACCACGCGCTGCCCGTCCAGGGACCGGCCCGCGGCGCGCAGCATCTCCTGCGCGAACAGCACCGCGCCGTACCCGGTGGCCTCGGTGCGGACCAGCGAGCCGCCCCACGTGACGCCCTTGCCGGTCAGCACACCGGACTCGTGCCGGCCGGTCATGCGCTTGTACTGCCCGAACAGGTAGCCGATCTCCCGGCCGCCGACGCCGATGTCACCCGCCGGCACGTCGACGTACTCGCCGATGTGCCGCGCCAGCTCCGTCATGAACGACTGGCAGAACCGCATGACCTCGCCGTCGGAGCGGCCGCGCGGGTCGAAGTCGGACCCGCCCTTGCCGCCGCCGATCGGCATCCCCGTGAGCGAGTTCTTGAACACCTGCTCGAACCCGAGGAACTTCACGATCCCGAGGTTGACCGACGGGTGGAACCGCAGCCCGCCCTTCGAGGGGCCGAGCGTGGTGCTGAACTGCACGCGGAACCCGCGGTTGATCCGGACCCGGCCCGAGTCGTCCACCCACGGCACGCGGAAGACGATCTGCCGCTCGGGCTCGCACAGCCGCTCCAGCACGGCGGCGTCGACGTACTCGGGGTGCCGGGCGAGCACGGGCCCGAGGCTGGCGAACACCTCCCGGACCGCCTGGTGGAACTCCGGCTCGGCGGGGTTCCGCACGAGCACCTGGTCGAGCACCTGGTCGAGCTGTCCTTGCACCGTCCGCGTCCCCGCTTCCTCCGTGGCTGCCCCCACCGGTGGCTCACGGTACGGCGAGCGCCTTCCGCGCAGCGGCGGTGTCCACGCTGCGGGCGCCGGGCCGGGCCCGCGGCACGCCTCAGCGGGCGGGGTCGGGCACCCCGTGGGGCAGCCGGTGCAGCGCGGAGGCCTCGTGCTCGGCGCGCGCCGCGGCGCGGACGCCCGCGGCGTGCTCCCGGTCGCGGCGCGTCGCGAGGACCGCGGCGAGGAACGCCTCCGGGTGCGTGCCCGGCGGCGGGCCGGGCGCGACGTAGCGGGCGACCTCCGCGGCGAGCTGGCGCCCGAGCGCCGCGCGCGAGCCCGGGTGGAGGCCCGCCGCCCGCCCGAGGAACTGCCGCGCCGACATCGCGAGCCCGTCGGGCAGGCGCGCGACGTCCGCGCCGTGCGCCCACCCGGCGAGGAAGGGGGGCATCGTCAGCACCGGCCGGGCCTCCACCCTGCCGCGCACCCGCACCACGTACGTCCCCGCGAGCATGTCCCCGAGCCGCTTGCCCTGCGGGTGCACGAGCGACGCGATGAACGCGACGGACCCGAACGTCGCCCACAGCTCGAGGATGCCCGCGAGCGCCCGCACCAGCGCCTGCCGGAACCGGATCGGCCCGCCGTCGTCGCGGACCACGCGGATGCCGACCGCGAGCTTGCCGAGCGACCTGCCGCGCGTGAGCGTGTCCACCGCGGTCGGGATCACGACGAGCACCAGCGCCATCACGGCGACCAGGAGGATCCGCAGCAGCTCCTCGCCCGGTGCGACCCGCACCACGTTGACGGCGAGCAGGACCACGCCGAGCGCGACGACCCCCAGGACGAGCAGGTCGATCACCGCCGCGCCGAGCCGGCTCGCGACCGACGTGGGGCGCGCGTCCAGCAGGACGCCCTCGCCGATGACGATGCCCTCGTCCACCCCGGACCTCCTGCTGCTCGCCCGCGCCGCCCGCTGCCGGCCGGCCGTCCTGTGGCAGGGTATCGGCCGTGGACCTCGACGCCTTCTCCGCGCTGCGGCAGCCGACGTGGGCGCGGCTCGACGAGCTGTCCCGTCGCCGGGTCCGCGACGGCGCGGAGGCGGACGAGCTCGTGCGCCTCTACCAGGCGGTCGCCACCGACCTGTCCACCGTCCGTTCCTCCGCACCCGACCCGGACACGGTCGCGCGGCTGTCGCAGCTCCTGGCGCGCGCCCGGTCGGCGATCGCCGGCAGCCACGAGCCCGCCTGGCGCGACGCCCGTCGGTTCCTCGTGGTGTCGCTGCCGGCCGCGCTGTACCGGATCCGCTGGTGGACCGTCGCCGTGATGACGGGGTTCGTCGCGCTCGCCGTCGTCGCCGGGTGGTGGGTCGCCACCGACCCGGGCGCCCTCGCGGCGATGGGCACCCCGGCGCAGCGCCAGCAGTACGTCGACGAGGCGTTCGCCTCCTACTACGACCCGGGCATCGGCTTCGCGGGCGTGGTCTGGACCAACAACGCCTGGATCGCGGCCGTGTGCATCGGCATCGGCATCTCCGGCATCGGTCCGCTGTACGTGCTGGTGCAGAACGCGGTCAGCGTGGGCGCGACCGGCGGGATGATGGCGGCGCACGGCAGCCTCGACGTGTTCCTCACGCTCATCGCCCCGCACGGCCTGCTGGAGCTGACGTCGATCTTCGTCGCCGGCGCGGCGGGGCTGCGCCTGTGCTGGACGTGGATCGCGCCCGGCGGCCGGCCCCGGAGCCGCGCGCTCGCCGAGGAGGGTCGCTCGCTCGTCACCGTCGCGATCGGGCTGGTGGGGTCGCTCGCGCTGTCCGGCCTCGTCGAGGGCTTCGTCACCGGGTCGACGCTGGCGTGGTGGCTGAAGATCGTCGTCGGCGCGCTCGCCCTGGCGGCGTTCTGGACGTACACGATCGTGCTGGGACGGCGTGCCGCCCGCGAGGGCGAGACCGGCGACCTCGAGGAGGACGCGGCGGGCTACGCGGTGGCGTTCGCCGGCTGACGGGCGCCGCGGGGGCGGCCCGCGCTACGCCGTCGTGGCGACCGGGCCCGTCACCACCGGCTCGAGCAGCCGCGCCGGGCGGTGCGCCCCGAGCCACAGCGACGCCGCGCCGAGCGGGCTGCGCGTGCGCTCCGCGAACCCGAGCGCCGCGAGGTCCGTCACCTGCGCCGGGTCGACCGTCACGGCCAGCGTCTCCCGGCCCGCGTCGCCCTGCGCCCGCAGCACCGGCGCGAGCACGTCCGCCAGCAGCGCGCGGCGGCGCGCGCCGGCGACCCGCCCGGCGTCGGCGAGCAGGATCAGCACCCGCTCCGCGTCCGAGTCCCGCAGGTGCGCGAGCGTGTGGGCCGTGGCGCCGACGAGCGAGCGCAGCGGGGCGTGCGCCGGCTCCGGGTCCCGCACCGGCGTCACGCCGAGCTCCCGCGCGACGACGCGGTGCAGGTCGTGCGCCAGGTGCTCCGCCTCCGGCGGCAGCCACACCGCGACCGCCAGGACGTCCCCCGCCTCGTCGCGCGCGAACCACACCTCGCCGTGCTCCAGGGCGCCGAGGCTCAGCACCATGCGCGTCGCGGGGCCCGCGTGCTCGGGGTCCGGCACCTCGTCGGGCCGGCCGTCCCCGTCCAGGTCGATGAACGGGCGGTGCTCGGCCAGCATGCGGGCGATCCGGTTGACGTCGACGACGCCCGCGCGGACGACCTGCCAGGAGCCGGCGCCGGCGGCGCGGGTCGCGCCGGGCGGGTCCGCCGGACGGGGCTGGGCGGGATCGGTCTCGGCGGGATCGGGCTCCGCGGGGCCGGGGACGGCGTCGGTCCGGCGACGGTGTCGGTCGTGCAGCACGGCACCAGTCGAGCACCCGACCCTGGGAACGCGCTGGGAAGCCACCCGGAACCCGTCCTGAGCGGGCGCGAGGCGGCGGGCCGCGTTTCACCGAGGTTTCCGACGGGTGCCCGCTCCCGAAACACACGCCTGCCTACCCTCGTGGCCGGGCCCGGCCGGGCGGTGGGGGCGCTCGGGGGCGACGACAACCCGGGGCCGCGCGGTTTGGCCCGGCAGCCGATGCCCCGGTCCCCCGGCCGCGGCGAGGCTGGACGTGGCGCGGGACCGCGCCGCTCCCCGACGGCGCGGACCCAGCCCGGCCGAGCGCCGGCGGGCCGCACCGACCCGACCGTGCTAGGAGCCCCCGTGAAGCGACACCTCCCCCGGCGGCGGCGCACCTCCGTGGCGGCCGCCGCGGCCGTGGCCGCCGCGCTCGCCCTCACCGCGTGCGGCGGCGGCGACACCCCGTCCGACGACGCCTCCGCCGGCACCGCCGGCAGCGCGTCGGAGCCCCTCGTCATCAGCCTCGACAGCTCCGTCGACCTGCTCGACGCGCAGGCCTGGCGCACGCCGGCCGCGATGGTGGCGACCGGGTCGCTCGTCGAGCAGCTGCTCGAGCAGACCTACGACACCGACGGCCTGGTGCGCACCGGCACCACGGAGCTCGAGGGTGCGCTCGCCGAGTCCTGGGAGGTCTCCGAGGACGGTCTGACGACGACGTTCCACCTGCGCGACGGGCTGGCGTTCGCCGACGGCACGCCGCTGACCGCGCAGGACGTCGTGTGGTCCTACCAGCGCAGCCTGCTCGGTCCCGGCTACGTCAAGGCGCTGCTGCCGTTCGCCGGCGTCGCCTCCCCGGACGACGTGACCGCGCCCGACGACAGCACCGTCGTCGTCACCAGCAGCTTCGCCAGCCCGCTGCTCGCCAAGATGGAGGCGATGCAGCCGCTCGGCATCTTCTCGCAGGCCACCGGCGAGGCGAACGCGACCGACGACGACCCCTGGGCCGGCGAGTGGTTCCGCGAGAACGCGAACTCCTCCGGTCCGTACACGGTCGCGTCGTACGACCCGACGCAGCAGCTCGTGCTGGAGCCCAACGAGCACTACTACGCGCCGGAGAAGATCGCGAACGCCGGCGTGACCGTCCAGTTCGTCTCCGACCCGTCGCAGCGCGCGCTGCTGCTGCGCTCGGGCGAGCTCGACCTGGCGCAGGGCATCCCGCTGGACCAGGTCAAGGCGATGGAGGACGAGGACGGCCTGACGGTCGTCTCCGAGCCGTCCAACCGCCTGGAGTACCTGGGGTTCAACACCGCCGAGGCGCCGTTCGACGACGCCCGCGTCCGGCAGGCCGTCGCCAAGGCGGTGCCCTACGAGGACCTCGTGGACCAGGTGCTGTACGGCTACGCGAACGCCTCCACGGGCGTCGTGCCGGCCTCCATGGAGACCCACTCCGACGACGCGGGGACGTTCGAGGAGGACCTGGACGCCGCCGCGGACCTGCTCGCCGAGGCCGGGCTGCCCGACGGCTTCAGCTCGACGCTGTACTACAAGCAGTCCAACGCGGTCGAGGCCGCGGCGGCGGTGCTGGTGCAGGCGAACCTGAAGGAGATCGGGGTCGACATCGACCTCAAGCCCCTGACGGACGCCGACTTCACGCAGCAGACCAACGCCCGCGCGCTGCCGATGTACCTGAACAACTTCCTCGGCTGGGGCGCCGACCCGTTCTACCAGATGTACTACCTGGCGGGGTCGGCGGCGGGGACGAACTTCACGTCCTACGCGAACCCCGACCTGGACGCCCTGCTCCAGGAGGGCGTCGCGACGACCGACGAGGCCGGCCGTGCGGAGATCTCCGCCGAGGCGCAGCGGGTCATCTACGACGACATGCCCTTCGTCCCCGTCTACAACCCGGCGTGGACGTTCGTGGTCCGGGACGGCGTGACCGGCCTGACCAAGGACAACACCGAGCAGCTGCGGCTGCAGTACCTCACCAAGGGGTGAGCGCGCCGGTGTGAGGACGCGCCGGCGTCCGCCCGCCACGGGGTCCCTGCCCCCGGGCCGCGGGCGCCGGCGCCCTCCACCACCCGCACCCCGCCACGCCCCCGCCGCCCGACAGGAGCCCCGCCGTGACCCGTTACGTCCTGCGCCGCCTCGGCACCTCCGCGCTGACGGTGCTCGGGCTCGTGCTGGTCGTCTTCCTCGTCACCCGGATCCTGCCCGGGGACGCGGCCGCCGCCCGGCTCGGCCCCGAGGCGACGCCCGAGGACGTCGCGGCGCTGCGCGCGTCGTACGGCCTGGACGACCCGCTGCTGGTCCAGCTCCGGGACTACCTGGTGCGGCTCGCGCAGGGCGACCTCGGCCGGGCCGTGTCCACCGGGCGCGACGTCGGCACCGAGCTGGTCGCGCGGCTGCCCGCCACCATCGAGCTCGCGCTCGCCGCGCTGGTGGTCGCCGTCCTGATCGGCGTCCCGGTCGGCGTGCTCGCCGCGGCCCACCGCGGGCGCCCCGCGGACGTCGCCGGCCGGGTGTACGCGGTGCTCGGGTCGTCGATGGCGCCGTTCTGGCTCGGGCTGCTGCTCATCTTCGGGCTGTTCTCCACCTGGCACCTGCTGCCCGGGCCGATCGGCCGGCTCCCCGTGGGGACGCCCCCGCCGCCCGACGTCACCGGCCTGTACGTGCTGGACGCGCTGCTCGCGGGCGACCCGGCGACCGCCGGGCAGGCGCTGCGGTACCTGGTGCTGCCCGCGCTGACCCTGGGGATCGGCGCCTCGGCGGCCGTGGTCAAGATGGTGCGCTCCGCGCTCATCGCCACCGCCGGCACCGGGTACGTGCGGACCGCCCGCGCGTTCGGCGTGGCGCCGCGCGAGGTGCTCTGGCGGGACCAGATGCGCAACGCGATGCTCCAGATCCTCACCTCGCTCGGGCTGGTGCTCAGCTTCCTGCTCGGCGGCAACGTCATCGTCGAGCAGCTGTTCTCCTGGCCCGGGATGGGCCGGCTGGCGTACGACGCGGTGCGCGCCAACGACCTCGAGGTGCTCCAGGGCTACGCGATCGTCATCGGGGTCCTCTACATCGCCCTCAACGTGCTCATCGACCTGGCGTACGGCCTGATCGACCCCCGCATCCGGCTCGGAGGTGCCCGCGCATGACCCAGCCCGCCCCGCCCGCCGCCGGACCCGCGACCGCCGCCCCGGCCCTGCCCTCCACCGCCGACGCCGCCCGCGTCCGCAGCCGCCGGCCCCGGCCGTTCCTGTGGACCGGCGCCGGCATCCTCGCCGTGCTCGTGGTGGTCGGCGTCGTCGGCCCGTTCCTGGTCGCCGACCCGCTGGCCGTCGAGCCGTCGGACGCGCTGCAGGCCCCGTCCGCGGCCCACTGGTTCGGGACCGACTTCTACGGCCGCGACGTCTTCGCCCGGGCGGTGCACGCCATCCGGCTGGACCTGGTGCTGGGCGTGAGCATCGCGCTGCTCGCCATGGTCGTGGGGTCCGCGCTCGGGGTGGTGTCCGGCTACGTCGGGGGCCGGGTGGACGACGTCGTCATGCGGTGCGTGGACGTGCTCATGTCGTTCCCCGGCTTCGTGCTCGCGATGATCCTGCTGCTGGCGATCGGCGAGAGCACCCCCCAGCTCGCGCTCGCGCTGGCGGTCGCCGCGGTGCCGCCCTTCGTGCGGCTGGTGCGCGCCGAGGCGCTCGCGCAGCGGGAGCTGGCGTACGTCGACGGCGCGCGGGTGGCCGGCGCGGGCTGGCTGCGGATCGCGTTCGGGCACGTGCTGCCCCACTCGGTCCGGCCGGCCGCCGTGCAGTTCACGCTCGTGTGCGGGTACTCGATCCTCAACGTCGCGGGCCTGGCGTACCTGGGCATCGGCATCCACGCCCCCACGCCCGAGTGGGGCGTCATGGTCGCCGAGGGCGCGCAGAACATGCTGACCGGCCAGTGGTGGACGGCGTTCTTCCCCGGCCTGCTCATCGCGGTGACCGTGACCGGCCTGCACTTCGTCGGCGACGACCTGGGAGGCGACCGGTGACCACCCCCGTGCTCGAGCTCGACCGGCTCTCGGTGGCCGTGACCCGCACCGGCACCCCGCTGCTGCGCGACGTCAGCCTCAGCGTGCGCCCCGGCGAGGTCGTCGGCCTGGTCGGCGAGTCCGGCTCCGGCAAGTCCATGACCTCGCTCGCGGTCATGGGCGTGCTGCCCGACGGCATCGCGGTCACCGGCGGGCGGGTCCTGGTGTCCGGGGCGGACGCCACCGCGACCGCCCGGCGCTCGGTGGCGCACCGGTTCGCGATGATCTTCCAGAACCCGCAGGACTCGCTCAACCCCCTGATGCGCGTCGGCGAGCAGGTCGCCCGGATGGTGCGGCTGCACCAGCGCGACGGCGCCGGGGCCGACCGCCGGTCCGCGCGCGCCGAGGCGGAGCGGCTGCTCGGCCGGGTGCACATCGCAGATCCGGCGCGCGTCGGCCGGGCCTACCCGCACCAGCTCTCCGGCGGGATGTGCCAGCGCGTGATGATCGCGATGGCGCTGGCCTGCCGCCCGGCGCTGCTGATCGCCGACGAGCCGACCACCGCCCTGGACGTGACGGTGCAGGCGCAGATCCTCACGCTCCTGACCGAGCTCGCGGACGAGACCGGCTGCGGCGTGCTCCTCATCACGCACGACCTCGGGGTCGTCGCGGAGGTCTGCGACCGCGTCGCCGTGCTGTACCGCGGCGACCTCGTGGAGACCACCGGGGTCGTCGAGCTGTTCGAGTCCCCGCAGCACGAGTACACGCGGTACCTGGTGGCCGCGGGCGAGGAGGCCGGCGATGGCGCTGCTTGAGGTGCGGGGCGTCACCAAGACGTTCGCCGCCCGGGGGCGGACCGTCCACGCGCTGCGGGGCGTGGACCTGGACCTGGACACGGCCCGGACGCTCGCGCTGGTCGGCGAGTCCGGGTCGGGCAAGTCGACGCTCGGCCGGGTCGTCGCCGGGCTGCACGGCGCCACCGCCGGGACCGCGAGCTTCGGCGGGTTCGACCTGCTCGGGCCGTGGGACCGCGAGCGCCGGCGGTCCGTGCAGATGGTGTTCCAGAACCCGTACCAGTCCCTGGACTCCCGGTGGACCGTCGAGGCGATCCTGCGCGAGCCGCTCGCCCGGCTGACCGCCGAGCGCGGGGCCGCCGCCGGGGCCCGGGTCACGGAGCTGCTGGACCTCGTGGGCCTGCCGGACGCGATGCGCGGCCGGCTGCCCGGCGAGCTGTCCGGCGGCCAGCAGCAGCGGGTGGCGATCGCGCGGGCCCTCGCGCCCCGGCCCGACCTCGTGGTGCTCGACGAGCCGACCTCCGGGCTGGACCAGTCGGTGCGCGGGCGGATCGTCCGGCTGCTGCGCGAGCTCCAGCAGACCACGCAGGCCGCGTACCTGTTCATCACGCACGACATCTCGGTGGTGCGGCAGATAGCCCACGAGGTCGCGGTGATGCACGCCGGCCTCGTCGTCGAGCGCGGCACGACCGCCGCCGTGCTCGACACCCCGCAGGACGACTACACCCGCACGCTGCTGGCCGCCGTCCCGGTGGCCGACCCGCGGCGTCGCGCCCGCCGGCTGCCCGGCGCGGCGCCGGCGGCGACCGACCCGAACCCGGAGGAGATCGCATGAAGTTCGGACTGGGAGTCCCGACCGGCACGGAGGGGCTGATGTACCCCGTGCCGTACGCCGACCCGGAGCAGGCGGTGCAGATCGCCGTCGAGGCCGAGCGCCTCGGGTTCGACTCGGTGTGGGGCAACGACCACGTGACCACGCAGCGCTACGTGCGGGCCGAGTTCGACGCGCCGCCGCGGTTCTACGACCCGTACCTCTACCTGTCGTTCGTCGCGGCGCGCACCACCCGGCTGCGGCTCGCGACCGCGATCACCGTCATGGCGTTCCGCCACCCCGTGGTGGCCGCGAAGCAGGCGGCGACGCTCGACCAGCTCTCGGGAGGGCGGTTCGTGCTCGGGGTCGGCATCGGCGCCTACCGCGAGGAGACCGACGCGATGTGGCCCGGGAACACGCTGCACCGCGGCCGGCAGGCCGACGAGTTCCTCGCCTCGCTCGAGACGCTGCTGCGGGACCGCCGGGCGTCGTTCCGCGGCGAGTTCCTGCAGTTCGAGGACGTGGAGTCCTACCCGAAGCCCGTGCAGACGCCGCTGCCGATCCTGTCCGGCGGCAACGCCGCGGGCTCCCGGCAGCGCGCGGCGCGGTACGGCACCGGCTGGCTGCCGGCGGTGCTCAGCCCGGCCGAGGTCGCCGCGGGGCTCGCGGACATCCGCCGGGAGGCCGAGGCGATCGGGCGCGAGCTGCCGCCGGACTTCGACGTCGCGCCGCAGCTGTCGGTCGCGATGGGCGCGTCGCGGGCCGACGCGATGGCCCGGTTCGAGACCACGCAGCTGCACCAGCACATGCGCTCGCTCGCCGGCTCGACCCTCAAGGGCCAGCAGGACGGGTTCGCGGCCCGCAACCTCGTCGGGTCGACCGCGCAGATCCAGGACCAGGTGCACGCCTACGCCGAGGCCGGCGTCACGACCCTGTCCGCGCTGCTGTTCGCGTGCAACACCGTGGCCGAGACGCTCGACCAGATGGCCCGGTTCGCGCAGGAGGTCATCGAGCCGGTGAACGCCGGCACGCCGGACGACCGCCGACCCGACCGCCCGTCCGACCCCGCCCCGACGGCAGGAGCCGCCCAGTGACCACCGCCCCGAGCCCCCGCGAGGCGCTCGTCGCCGCCCGCACCGCCCGCCTCCGCGAGCAGCTGGCCGGCGCGCCGTTCGACGCCGTGGTGACCCTGTCCACCGCGGGTGTCGACTACGCCACCGGCTACCGCTCGATGTCCGGGTCCGTCCACGGGACCTCCTCGGTGGCGGCGGTCGTCACGGGCGACCGCACGGTGCTGGCCGGGCCGGTCGCGGACTCCGCCCCCGCGTTCGACGCCGGCGTCGCCGAGGACGACTTCGTCGCGTTCGGCCGGTTCTACTTCGAGTCCGCGGGCTCCGCCGCCACCGCCACCCGCCTGGTCGACGAGCACCCGGGCGCCGCACCGGCGATCGCCGCCGCCGTCCGCCGCGCGGGGGTCGCGTCCGGCACCGTCGGCCTGGACGAGGCCTCGTGCCCGGCCCCACTGCGGGCTGCGCTCGAGGCCGCCCTGCCCGAGGTGACCTGGGCGGACGCGAGTGCGTGGCTGTCGGGCGTCCGTGCCCGCAAGCTGCCCGGGGAGGTCGCGCTCCTGGCGCGGTCCGCCCGGCTGGCCGAGGCCGGCATCGTGGCGGCGCTCGCCGTCGCCCGCCCCGGGGTCACCGAGGCCGAGCTGGCCCGCGTCGTCGCCCGCACGATGGTGGACGGCGGCGCCGCCCCCCGGTTCACCGTCGTCACCGCGGGCGAGCGGTCCGCCCTGGCCGACGCCGTGGCGACCGACCGGCCGCTGGCCGCCGGCGACCTGCTGCGGTTCGACGTGGGGTGCGTGCTGGACGGCTACTGGTCGGACATCGGCCGCACCGCCGTCGTCGGCCCGGCGAGCGACCTGCAGGCCCGGCGGTACGACGCCCTCCTCGCGGGGCTGGACGCGCAGCTCGCGGCCGCGCGCCCCGGCGTGGGCGCCGCCGCGCTGTTCGACCTCGCCGTCGACGTCACCCAGCGGGGCGGGCTGGCGCCGTACCGGCGGCAGCACTGCGGGCACGGCATCGGGCTGGAGGTCTACGAGCCCCCGATCGTGCGCCCCGGGGACGACGCGCCGCTCGAGGAGGGCATGACGTTCTGCTTCGAGACGCCGTACTACGAGCTGGGCTGGGGCGGGATGATGGTCGAGGACGCGCTGGTGGTCACCGCCGACGGGGTCCGGCCCCTGACGACGCTGGCCCGCGGCCTCACGGAGGTGCCCGCGTGAGCGGCGCGGCGGGCGCGTACACCGGCGTGCTGCGCGACGGCGTGACCGGGGCGGAGGTCCGGGAGCCCGACGCCTACCGGCCGTCCGCGTCGGCGCTCGCCCGGGGCGTGCACGTGCACGCCTCCCCCGTGTACGACCTGACGGGGATCACCGCGCTGCCCGCCCCCGGCACGGGCCCGGGGGTGTTCCGGTTCGCACCGCTGCTCCCCGTCGACCCGTCCGGCCCGCTCGTGTCGCTGGGCGAGGGCGGCACCCCCCTGGTGCCGGTCCCCCGCGCCGGGGCCGCCGTCGGGCTGCCGTCGCTGCTGGTCAAGGACGAGTCGCGCAACCCGACGTGGTCGTACAAGGACCGGCTCGCCGCGGTCGCCGTGACGAAGGCGCTGCAGCAGGGGCACGACACCGTGGTCGTCGCGTCCACCGGCAACCACGGCGCCGCGACCGCCGCGTACGCCGCCCGCGCCGGGCTGCGCTGCGTGGTGCTGACGGTGGCCTCCGTGCCGGAGACGATGAAGACGCTCATGCAGTCCTCCGGCGCGGACGTCGTGGCGTTCGACGACCCGCGGGACCGGTGGGTCGTCATGCGCGCGGGCGTCGAGGAGCGCGGCTGGGTGCCCGTGTCCGGCTACCTCAGCCCGCCGTCCGGGTCCAACCCGTTCGGCGTCGACGGCTACAAGACCCTCGCCTACGAGATCTGGGAGCAGCTCGGCGGGCGGGTGCCCGACGCCGTCGTGGCGCCGGTGGCGTACGGCGACGGCGTCGCGGGCACCCTCCGGGGGTTCCGGGACCTGGTCGCGCTCGGGCTGGCGGACCGCGTGCCGCGCATGGTCGCGGCGGAGCCGTTCGGGCCGCACGTCGCGGCGCTGCGCGACGGGTTCACCCCCGGCGCGACGGTCCCCGCCGGGCCGACCGTGGCGTTCTCCATCGGGTCCTCCACGGCCACCTGGCAGGCCTGGGACGCGCTGCGCTCCAGCGGCGGGGCCGCCGCCCCCGCCGACGACGAGCAGGTGATGCGCGCGCAGTCTGCCCTGGCCGCCGCCGAGGGGATGTACCTCGAGGCGTCGTCCGTCATCACCTACGCGGTGCTGCCGGACCTCGTGGCGCGCGGCGAGCTCGGCGCGGACGACACGGTGGTGCTGCTCGGCACCTCGACCGGGCTGAAGGACGTCGGGGCGACGGCCGCGCGCCTCGCACCCGTGCCCGTGATCGCGCCGACGCTCGCGGCGTTCGACGCCGCCGCCGGACGGGGCTGAGGCGTGCGCATCGCGTACGCACCGGCCGGCCGCCGGGACGCGCGCACGGCGGTCGACCTCGCCCGGCACGCGGAGGACCTCGGCTTCGCGGAGGTCTGGCTCAGCGAGGACTACCTCGAGCGCGGGGCGTTCGCGGTGGCCGGGGCGGTCGCGGCGGCGACGTCCCGCGTGGGCGTCGGGCTGGGCGTCATCAACCCGTGGACCCGGCACGTCGCCCTCGCCGCCATGGAGTGCGCCGCGCTCGACGAGGTCTCCGGCGGGCGGCTGGTCGTCGGGCTCGGCGCGAGCAACCGGGGGTGGATGGAGGGCCGGCTCGGCATCCCGTTCACCCGGCCGATCAGCACGCTCGAGGCGTACACGGCCGCCCTGCGCCGGCTGCTGGCCGGCGAGGTGGTCCGCGAGGACGTCAACGGCCTGCCGCTCGACGCGGCCCTGTCGTTCACCCCCGCGCGCCCGGACGTCCCGGTGCTGCTCGGCGTCAAGGGCGAGCGGGCCCTGGCGGTCGGCGCGCGCACCGCCGACGGGCTCATGCTCTCCGTGCTGTCCACCCCCGCGTACGTCCGGTGGATCCGCGAGCGGCACCCGCGCCCGGACCTGACCCTGACGGCGTACGCGGCGTTCTCCTGCGACGACGACGGGGCGGCGGCGCGCGACCGGGTGCGGTCCCGCACGGCGCGGTTCCTCGGGATGCACGGCGCGTCCCCCATCACGGCGGTGCCCGGGCTGCCCGCCCCGCGCGCCGAGGCGCTGCGCGCGCGGCTGCTCGCCGGGGCCGACGGAGCCGACCTGGTGGACGACGACGTGCTGCGCACCTTCACGCTCGCCGGCACCCGCGACGAGGTCACGGCCGGGATGCACGCGTTCGCCGGGGCGGGGCTCGACACGCTCGTCGTGATGGACGACGGCGTCTCCCCCGCCCACGAGGCGCTCGACCGCGCCGCGGCCTGCGCGCGCGCCGCCGGGCTGCTGGCCTGAGGCGGGCCGGGCCGGGCGACTCCGGAGCAGCACGCCGGCGGGTCGCGGGACGCCGTCAGCGGCCCGCGGGGTCCTCGTCGAGCGCGGCGCTGCCGTGCGCCTGCGCGCTGATGCCGAGCTCCAGCCCCTGCACGGCGAGCACCGCCCGGGCCACGTCCGCCACCCGGTGCAGGTCGAGGCCGCTCAGCTCGCCGATGCGCCGCAGCCGGTAGGCCACCGTGTTGGGGTGCACCACCAGGCGCCGCGCGGTCTCCGGGACCGACAGGTCCGTGGCCAGGTGCACCCGCAGGGTCTCGAGCAGGTGCTCGTGCGAGGCGACCGGCCGCAGGTAGCGGTCCTGCAGGTTCACGACCATCCGCACGTCGCGCAGCGCGAGGACCTCGAGCAGCACGTCGCGGAACAGCACGACGGCCCGCTCGGCACCGCGCCGCCGCCCGACCTGGAGCGCCCCGGTCGCCTGCCGGCAGGAGCCGCCGACGGCCGCCAGCCCGCGGCGCGGCTCCCCGACGGCGCCGATCGCCGCGACCGCCGTGCGGCGCCGGTCGAGCCCGGCCGCGAGCCGCGCACCGAGCTCCGCCACCGGCCCCTCCCACGGCACCGCGACGACCACGACCGGGCGGCCGTCGTCCTCCCGGACGACCCCGGACAGGGGCGCCGCGCCGGTGACGGACTGCAGGTGCGCCACCGCGTGGTGCCGCAGCTCGGCGACGTGCTCCGGGTCGACGTCGTCCTCGTCCGCGACGCCGAGGGCCAGCCCGACGACGCGGGTGGCGTCGGTGACCTCCAGGCCGAGCGTCCGCACCAGCCCCGCGAGGTCCGCCGCGTCGATCGGCTCGCCGCTGACCAGCCGGTTCATCAGGTCGGGCTCCGTCAGCACCGTGCGGGTCGCGATGCGCTGCTGCATCTGGGCGTACGTGCGCAGCATCGCCCCCTCGAGCTGGTCCAGGATCGCCACGATCTGCTGCTGACCGACGCGCAGCGCCCCGACGGGCACCTGCATGCGGGCGCAGCGCGCCTGGAAGGTGTCCACGAGGCTGCGCTCGGCGTTCCGGTACGACTGGATCACGGCCGCCTGGGCGACGCCCTGCAGCGCCCGGCGCTCCCCGTTCGCCGCGGCCGTGTCGAGCTCCGACGCCGACGGCACCCGGTCCTCCATCAGGCAGACCAGCACGTTGAGGATCGAGTCCCGCACCTGGCCGGACAGGTCCGCACGGTCCACGACGACCTGCGGGTACGCCGGCACGCTGCGCCACACCCGGTCGGTGACCTCGCCGATGATGCCCTCGAAGTCCGCGACCATCGACCGCGCCACCCGGAGCACCGCCTCAGGGGTCCTCGCCATCACGCCTCCCGTCGCTCCGCCCCCGCGCGCGGCGCGCCCGTGCGGCGCCCGGCCCGGGACCATCGTCCCTGCCCGAGATGTCCGGCCGGTTTCGCGGTCGACGGACGGGCTAGGCCCGGGGCGGCAGGTGCTGCGGGTCGACGGCCTCGCGGGTGGCGCGCAGGGCCTGCCCGAGGTCGTCGAACCGCAGCTGCCCGACGCGCATGAACAGGAAGTCGACGACGGCGAGCTGCGCCATGCGGCTCGCGAGCGCCGCGGCCCGCAGCGTCGCCTCCCGCGCCGGCGTCCGCAGCACCTCCTGCGCCGTCGCGGCCAGCGGGGAGCGGGGGTCGTTCGTGATCGCGACGGTGCGGGCGCCGGCCCGGGCGGCGACCTCCAGCGCGCGCACCACGTCGACGGTGCCGCCGCTGAACGAGAAGGCGATCGCGGTGGTGCGCTCGTCCGCGAGCGCCGCGTGCGTCATCTGCACGTGCGTGTCGGCGGCCGACAGGCACATCAGGCCGATGCGCTGGAGCTTCTGGGCGAGGTCGGCGGCCGCGAGGCCCGAGGCCCCGACGCCGAGGACGACGACGTGGTGGCTCTCGGCGACCGCGTGCGCGACGCGGTCGAGCGCGTCGAGGTCGAGCGAGCGGGCGGTCTCCTCGATGGTCCGGGCCTCGTGGAAGGCGACCTTCGCCACCAGCTCCGGCAGGGGGTCGGAGGCGACGATCGTGCCCTCCGCGATGTCGGAGCGCTCGAGCTCGACGGCCCGCCGCGACAGGTCCTGCGCGAGGCGCACCCGCAGGGCCGGCAGCCCGGAGAACCCGAGGGTCTTCGCGAGCCGGACCACGGACGCCCGGGAGACCTGCGCGCGCTCGCCGAGCGTGGCAGCGGTACCGGCGACCCCGGCCTCCGGGTCGCGCAGCAGCACCTCGGCCACGCGCGTCTCCGCCGGCCCCAGCCGCGGGAGCGCGGCGCGCAGGGCGTCGAGCACCTCGACCGCGCCGTCCGCCACGTGCCCTCCCGCTGCCTGCGCCCGTCGACGCCCGCGCCAGTCTGGCACAGGGGTCGTGAAACGTTGTTTGACTTCTTGCGATCCTGGTGCAACATGGTGCCAGACGTCACCGACGAAGGAGTCCCCGTGCCCGACCTGCGCACCCTCGGCACCGAGAGCCCCCACCCCCGCACCGCGCGGCTCGACGCGATGGACGTCGAGGAGCTGCTCGGCGTGATGAACGCGGAGGACCGGCGCGTGCCCGACGCGGTCGCCGCCCAGCTCGGCCCCGTCGCCGCGGCGGTCGCGCTCGCCGTGGACTCGCTGTCCTCCGGCGGCCGCCTCGTCTACCTCGGCGCCGGCACCAGCGGGCGGCTCGGCGTCCTCGACGCCGCGGAGTGCCCCCCGACCTTCGGCACCGACCCGGGTCAGGTCGTCGGGCTGCTCGCCGGCGGCCCCGGCGCGATGTTCCAGGCCGTCGAGGGCGCCGAGGACGACGCCGCGCTCGGCGCGCAGGACCTGCGCGACCTCGGGCTGACCGCCCAGGACACGGTCGTCGGCCTCGCCGCGTCCGGCCGCACGCCCTACGTGGTCGGCGGCCTCGACCACGCCCGCTCCGTGGGCGCCGGCACCGTCGCCGTCGCCTGCAACCCCGGCTCCGAGGTCGGCCGGCACGCGGACGTCGCCATCGAGCTCGACACGGGCCCCGAGGTGCTGACCGGGTCGACACGCCTCAAGGCCGGCACCGCCCAGAAGCTCGTCCTCAACATGATCTCGACCGCCGCGATGGTCGGCACCGGCAAGGTCTACGGCAACCTCATGGTCGACGTCCGGCCGAGCAACGCGAAGCTCCGGCAGCGCGCGGTCCGCATCGTGCGGGACGCCACCGGGTGCGACGACGCCACGGCGCGCGCCGCGCTGGCCGACGCGGGCGACCACGCCAAGACCGCGATCGTCGCCCTGCTCTGCGGCACCGACGCCGCCACCGCCCGGGACCGGCTGACCGCCGCGCACGGCTTCGTGCGCGCCGCGCTGCCGGCCGACCTGCCCGACCCGCACTGACCGGAGGAACCACCGTGGACTACGCGAAGCTCAGCGACGACCTCGTGCCGCTCGTCGGCGGCCTGGACAACGTCGAGTCGTTCACCAACTGCATGACGCGCCTGCGGCTGAACGTCGCCGACCAGTCCGCCGTCGACGCCGGCGCGATCCGCGCCCTGGACGGCGTCGTCGGCGTCGTCGAGGGCCCGCAGCTGCAGGTCGTCGTCGGGCCGGGCCACGCCCAGCGGCTGCGCGACGCCTTCGCCGAGCGCGCCGCGCGGGGGGACGACGCGTCCGCGGTCCCGGCGACCGTCGCCGCCGCGCGGGCGACCGCGACCGCCGGGGCGCCGGCCGAGGAGCAGCCCGCCGGTCAGGGGGCCGGCGGGCACCCGGGCGCACCGGACGCCGCGGCGGACCTGCGCACGCTCGAGGCCGAGAACAAGTCGAAGGTGAAGGCCCGTCAGACCACGGGCGTCCACGCCCTGTTCCGGCACATCGGCAACATCTTCATCCCGATCATCCCGGGCTTCATCGCCTGCGGGCTGATCATCGCGCTCACCAACATCTGGAAGGTCGCGGCGCCCGACGTGGTCGGCAACCCGTGGTTCCTGGCGTTCGCCGGCCTCGGGAGCATCGTCGTCGGCGCGCTGCACCTGCTGGTCGGGTACAACACCGCGCAGGAGTTCGGCGGCACGCCGGTGCTCGGCCTCATCGCCGGCGCGGTGTCGTACATGCCCGCGCTCGCCGGCATCCCCGCCGGGACCGCCCCCGACGGCACCGCGACACCCGCGCAGCCCCTCACGATCCCGGTGTTCGGCGAGCTCAGCCCCGCGCTCGGCGGCGTGATCGGCGTGATCGTCACCGCCTGGCTGTTCACCGTCATCGAGCGCCAGGTCCGCCGGCGCGTGCCCGCGGCGGTCGACCTGTTCGTCGTGCCCGTGGTCACGGTCATCGTCGGCGCGGTGCTGTGCGTGCTCGTCGTCATGCCGCTGTCCGCGCTGCTCATGCAGGGCATCAACTGGCTGCTCATCGACTTCGCGCTCGAGCAGGGCGGGATCGTCGGCGGGTACCTGCTGGCGTCGCTGTTCCTGCCGCTCGTCATGCTGGGCGTGCACCAGGGCCTCACGCCGCTGCACGCCCAGCTCATCGCCGACCACGGCTACACCGAGCTGCTCCCCGTCCTGGCGATGGCGGGCGCCGGCGAGGTCGGCATGGCCGTCGCGATCTACGTCAAGACGCGCAGCGCCCGGCTCCGGGGCATCATCCGCGCGGCGCTGCCGATCGGCGTGCTCGGCGTCGGCGAGCCCCTGATCTACGGCGTCTCCCTGCCGCTGTTCTACCCGCTCATCACCGCCTGCCTCGGCGGCGGGTTCGGCGGCGCGTTCGTGGCGTTCGGCATGCAGGTGACCGACGGGTTCGGCGCGGGTGCGCTGGGGCTGTCCGGCGTGCTCATGACCGCCGTCATCACGAACGGGCAGTGGCTCTGGTACGTGGGCGGGCTCGTGGTCTCCTACGTGATGGGCTTCGTGCTGACCTACCTGTTCGGCTTCAAGGAGCACATGGTCCAGCGGCTCGGCTGAGCCCGCCCGGGACGGCCCGCCGCACCCCCACCACGAGAGAGGACGCCGCCGTGCTCTGGTCGCTCTACCCCACCGACGCGCCCGACGTGCAGCGGCAGGTCGTCGCGCAGGCGGTGCGGCACGCCGCGCGCCCGGGCGGCACCGGGCTGGTGTTCACGTCGCTGCACCTCCCGGAGGACGACCGGCTGGCCGAGCACGGGGAGCTGCTGCGCCGCCTGCACGCCGAGCACGGCCTGACGTTCTGCGGGGACGTGTCGCCGCTGACGCTCGAGCGGCTCGGCGGCGGCGAGGACGCGCTCGACCGGCTGCGGGACTGGGGCGTCACGGTGCTCCGGACCGACTTCGGGTTCGACGTCGAGGAGATCCGGCGGATCGCCGGGCGCACCGGAGCGCGCATCGCCGTCAACGCCAGCACCGTGCAGGCCGCGGAGCTGGACGCGCTCGCCGGGCTGCCGCTCGCCGGCTGGCACAACTACTACCCGCGGCCCGAGACCGGCCTGTCGACGGCGACGTACCGGGCGCAGGACGCCCTGTTCACCGCCCGCGACCTGCCGCTGTACGCGTTCGTCCCCGGCGAGGTCACGTTCCGGGCCCCGCTCGGCCTCGGGCTGCCGACGCTCGAGGAGCAGCGGCACCGCACCGCGTGGCGCAACTACCTGCAGCTGCGCCGGCTCAGCCCCGGCAGCACGGTCGTGTGCGCGGAGGGCGTGGTGCAGGACGAGCACCTCGCCTGGATCGAACGGCACGAGGACACCGGCGAGGTCACCGTGCCGCTCTGCGGGGTGGACCCCGCCGCGCGGTTCCTGCTCGAGCGGCCGTGGCGGCTGCGCGTCGACAGCGGGGAGGCCGCGTTCCGGCTGGAGGGCACCCGCGGCGCGCACACCCCGGCGCTCGTGCGCAACGGCGACAGCCGCGCGCGGGGCAGCCTGCAGATGGACCTCGCGGGCGCCGGCCGCTACCGGGGCGAGGTCCACCTCGCGCGCACCGAGCGGCCGCTGCACCCGTGGCAGGCGCGCGTCGCCGACGTCGCCCCGCCGTACCTGGGGGTGCTCGACGAGCTGCGCCCGGGCGACACCGTGCGGTTCGTGCCGGGCACCGCCGCGGCGGCCGCGGGGACCGGGGCCGCGGAGGTCAGCGGCCGGGCGGGCTGACCGGCGGCGCCTCGTCCGGCGTCCCGGCGGCCCGGTCCGCGGCGGCCCGCTCC
>NZ_JBCLVN010000025.1:0-65174 GCF_039548315.1 Cellulomonas olei | reverse complement strand
GCACCGCCGCGGCGGCCGCGGGGACCGGGGCCGCGGAGGTCAGCGGCCGGGCGGGCTGACCGGCGGCGCCTCGTCCGGCGTCCCGGCGGCCCGGTCCGCGGCGGCCCGCTCCGCGCCGACCAGGCGGGCGAGCACCCCGCGGGGGTCCGCGACGCGGGCTCCCCGGGCCTCCGCCGCCGCGAGGGGGACCGCGCCGGACGCGACGCCGAGCAGCAGCGCGACAGGACCCTCGGCGACGGCGGCGGGCTCCGCGGCCGGACCGGGCAGCACGCGGGTCCCCTCCGGGCCGGTCGCGAGCACCACCTCGACGCCGTCGCCGCGCAGCACCACGACCTCCGGCCGCGGGGACGTCCGCGAGGCCAGGAGCGCCTCGACCGCGAGGCCGAGCCACGGGGGCCGGACGGCGTCTCCCGGCCGGGGACCGGGCGCCAGCAGCGGGGCACCCCACCGCACGAGCCCGAGCACCGGCTCGCGCAGCTCGCGCCCCCGGTCGGTCAGGCCGTAGGTGACGGCCTTGCGGCCGGGCTCCTGCGAGCGCGCGACGACGCCGGCCGCGACGAGGTCCCGCAGGCGGTCCGCGAGCAGGTTGCTGGGCACCCCGGGCAGCGCCGCGCGCAGCTCGGTGTGCCGGCGGTCGGCGACGAGCAGCTCCCGCACGACCAGGAGGCTCCAGCGGTCGCCGACGACGTCGAGCGCGCGGGCCAGCCCGCAGAACTGGTGGTACTCGGACACCCTTGCGCTCCTCGGTCGTGGGACTCTACGGTTCAGATTATCAACCGTAGCGCCCGGCGATCCCCAGGAGGCACCGTGTCGCAGCCCGCAGCCCCCACCCCGCCCTGGCTGGACACCGACGGGTACCCGTTCCGGCGGGCGGTCCACGACGTCGGCGGGCACCGCGTCCACACGGTCGACCACGGCGACGGCCCGACGCTGCTCCTCCTGCACGGCAACCCCACCTGGTCCTACGCGTGGCGCGGCGTGGTCGCGCGCCTCGGCGACCGGTTCCGGTGCGTCGCGCCGGACCTGCCGGGCCTCGGGCTCTCGCAGGCGCCGCCCGGGTTCGACGGCCGTCCCTCCTCCGTCGCGCAGGTGCTGGAGGGGCTCGTCGAGCAGCTGGACCTGCGGGACGTCGTGCTCGTGGCGCAGGACTGGGGCGGCCCCGTGGGGCTGCGGCTGGTGCAGCGGATGCCGCACCGGTTCAGCGGCCTCGCGCTCGGCAACACCTGGGCGTGGCCCGTGACCGGGGACCGGCACTTCGAACGCTTCTCGGCGCTCGTGGGCGGGCCGGTCGGGCTGGCGCTCGCACGGCGGGTGAACCTCGTCGTGCGCGTCATGGTCCCGCTCGGCCACCGGCTGCGGCGCCCCACCCGCACGGAGGTGCGGCAGTACCGGTCCCCGCTCGGCACGCCGGAGCGCCGCGCCGCCACCTCGGTGCTCGCCCGGGAGATCACCGGGAGCGCCGCGTTCCTGGCCGAGGTCGAGCAGGGGCTGCCCGCGCTGCGGCACCTGCCCGCCCTGCTGCTGTGGGCGGACCGGGACATCGCGTTCCGCGGCGCCGAGCTCGAGCGCTGGCAACGCGAGCTGCCCGGCGCGGCTGTCGTCCCGCTGCCGGGCGCCGGGCACCTGCTCCAGTCCGACGCGCCGGACGCGTTCGCCGACGCGCTCGCCGCCTGGCACGGCGCCGCCCTTCCCGCCCGGGACCCGCGGTGACGGCGGACGCCGCGGGCGCGGCTGACGTGGCTGACGTGGCGGGCGCGGCTGACGTGGCGGGCGCGGCTGACGTGGCGGACGCGGAGGTTGCCTTCGACGCGCTCGCCGCGGCCCTCGCCCCGCTGGGCGTGCGGCGGACCCAGATGATGGGCCGCCCGGTGCTCTCCGTCGGCAGGCGGATGATCGCCTGCCTGGACGACGGCGTGCTCGGGGTGCGCCTCGGGGCCGGGTCGCCGGCGCACACCGCCGCGCTGCGTCGTCCCGGCGCCGCGGTGTTCAGCCCGGGCGGACGGGGGCGGACGTTCCGGGACTGGGTCGGGCTGCCACTGGCGGCGGCGGACCACTGGGAGGACGCCGCCCGGGACGCGCTCCGGGCGGCGCGAGGCGCGTGACGCCGCGACATGCGTGGCGCGTGATGCCGCCTCGTCCACGGCTCAGGCGGTGACGGCGCGGCGCCGGGGCGTGACCAGGCGCTCCGCACCGGCCGCCGCACGCACGAGCAGCAGCAGGACGACCGCGGCGGCCCCCAGGTACGCCGGGCGGGTGAGCCACCAGTCCCAGGTCCACGGCACGGGCAGCGCGCGCCCGACCGCCAGCAGCACCACGCCGGCGACGGCGAACACGGCCGACAGGTGCCACAGGTACAGGCCCATCGAGCGGGGACCGACCCAGCGCACCAGCCGCGACCGGCCCGCCCACCGGGCGACCGGCTCCCGCAGCAGCAGCGCGCCGGCCACCTGCGCGACCGCGAACCCGACGACCGGGGCGGTCGGCGGCGCGAGGTTCGAGACGGCCTCCCCCGGCAGGCCGATCATCGACGCCGGGTAGGGCCCGACGACGATCAGCGCCACCGCGGCTGCGAGGCCACCGGCAGCCAGCAGGGCGAGCGCAGGTCGCTCCCGCGGCGCCGCCGGCGGGACCGGGCGCAGCCGGCGCCCCGCGTGGACGAGGCCCGCGACGAACGGGACCGCCCACACCAGGAGCAGGTTCGGCCAACCGGGTACGGGCAGCTCGTCCGAGAAGCGCAGCAGGTCCACCACCAGCGGCAGCGCGGCCGCCGCCGCCAGCACCCGCCAGGCGCCCCACCGTCGCAGCGCCGCCACCAGCGCCGGGGCCGCCGCGAGCAGGGCGAGCTGCACCCCCACGAACCACAGCGGCTGCGGGACGATCCGCGCCACGCGGTCCACCGCCGCCTCCGGCACACCGACCCGCGGCAGGACCGCGACGAGGCCGGCCCACACCGCGACCAGCAGACCCACGGGCGGCGCCATGCGCAGCAGCCGCACCCCGGCGAACCGCCAGCCCGGCACCGCAGGCCCACGCTCGAGGTCGTAGCGGGCGGCCGCACCGGCGGCGAAGAACAGCAGCGGGAGCGGCTGCAGCCACGTCAGCAGCCAGGCAGGGCCGTGCCCCAGGGCGTTGCCCACCTCGAGCGACCCGCCGTCCCACACGGCCTCGAGCATCAGCCAGTGCAGCGCGACCACCACGAGGATGCCGACCGCCCGCACCGCGTCGACGAAGCCGTCACGCCCGCGACGGCGAGGCGTCGCGGACCGGGTGGGCCGCTCGGGCGCGAGGACGTTCGCCTCACCGGGGACCCCGACGGCGGGGCTGGGCGCGGTGAGGACCCCGGGGGTGACGCCGCGCGGCGACCTCCCCGACGGGGAACCCGCGCGCGGCGGCGCGGTGGTCGGACGGGACGGCAGGACGGTCGACATGGCGGCGCTCCCCGGGCAGCCGCGCGGCGGGCGCGGACGCCCGGCGGTCGGGCGCAGCACCAGCCTGGCGAGCGGAGCCGCAGGTCAGAACGGGTCCGTCCCCCGGGACGGCGCACCCTGTCCCCCGGCCGGAGCGGGGGTTGTCCCCCGCCCCCGATCCCTTCCGGTCAGGCGGGCGGCTGGGACTCCGAGGCGCTCCCGGGGGCGTCGGAGGGGTCGGCGGGGGCGGGCGTGGCCGGCGGGGCTGCGGTCGGCCCGGCCGCCGGCGGCCCGTACGCCGGGGCGCTCCAGCCGGCCGGCGGCGCGGCCGGACCGGGGTGCACGTCGGACGGAGCGGCTCCGGCGGGCGCGGCGGACGGCTGCCCCGGGGGCACCGGAGCCGGCTGGCCGCCGGACGGCTGACCGGGCTGCGTCGGGTACGCCGCGGGCGGGTAGGCGGCACCCGGGCCGGTGTACGCCGGGGCGCCGGCCGGCTGGGCCGGGCCGCCGGGCTGGGCCGGGGCACCGGGGTACGCCGGGGCGCCAGGGTAGCCACCGGGACCGGGATAGCCGCCGGCACCAGGATGGACCGGAGCGCCGGCGTAGGCACCGGGGTACGCGCCGGGACCGGGCTGCCCCGCCGGGCCGCCGTACGGCGACGGCGGCGCGGGCCGCGCGGCAGGGCCGGGCACCCGCCCGCGCTCCAGGGCGCCGACGACGAGGCCGCCGGCGGCCATCGCGGCCCCGAGCGCCGTGAGCACCGAGGAGCCCACGACGGCGAACCGGTAGGTCCACCCGATGCCGTAGCCGTAGCCGAACAGGACCGTCTGGGTCACGAGCCCGCCGAGGGCGCCGAGCGCGAGGACGCCGACCCCCGTCCAGAGGAGCTGCGTCGCTGTCATCCGAGGCACGCCCCGACCGTATCCCCTGCCCACACCCCGCGTCCGCCCTTCACCACACCCCGTTCGGAGGCTCCCAACGCGCTCGGAGGTCCCCCCGCGCCATCGTGGTGGTCCGCGGACCACCACGATCACCCGTCGGAGGCTCCCACCACTCCGCGGGCGCGCCACGCTCGGGGGCGCACCACGCTCGGGGGCGCGCGCCGGTTCGGGGGCGTCGCGCTCGGAGAGGTGGCCGGTCCGGGGGGCGGGCGGTCGGAGGCTCCGAACGGGATCGGAGGGTGCTGCGCGGAATCGTGGTGGTCCGCGGACCACCACGACCACCCGTCGGAGCCTCCGACGGGTGCGTGGGGCAGGGGGTGGGGGTGGAGGGAGAGGGGGGCGGGGGCCAGTGGGGGGGCTGGTCAGGCGTCGAGGTGGAGGTGGCGGAGGACCGCCAGGACGCGGCGGTGGTCGCCGGCGTCGGGGGCCAGGCCGAGCTTGCCGAAGATCGACGTCACGTGCTTCTCGACGGCCCCGTAGGACAGCACGAGGGCGTCCGCGATCGCGCCGTTGGACCGCCCCTGCGCCATGAGGGCGAGCACCTCCTGCTCGCGGGGCGTGAGGCGCGCGATGCCGGGGTCGACCCGGGCGGCGCCCATGAGCTGGCTGACCACCTCGGGGTCCAGGACGGTGCGCCCGGCGGCGATGCGCTCGAGGGCGTCGAGGAACTCCGCGACGTCCGCGACCCGGTCCTTGAGCAGGTAGCCGACGCCGCGGGCGTCCCCGCCGAACAGCTGCGCCGCGTACCGCGTCTCGACGTACTGCGAGAAGAGCAGCACGCCGACGCCGGGGTGCGCGGCCCGGAGCGCGAGGGCCGCGCGCAGCCCCTCGTCGGTGAACCCCGGGGGCATCCGGACGTCCACCACCGCGACGTCGGGCGCCCGCCCGGTCGCGGCGAGCAGGGCGACCTCACGCACCAGCGCGTCGCCGTCGCCGACGGCCGCGAGGACCTCGTGGTCCCGGCGGGTCAGCAGCGCGGCGAGGCCGTCGCGCAGGATCACGGAGTCCTCGGCGATCACGACCCGCACGGCGCCCCCTCCCCGGCCCGCGGCGGGGCGATCACGTGGGCCGTCATCGGGTCACGCTCAGCGGCAGGTGCACGGTGACCACCGTAGGCCCGCCCGCCGGGCTGTCGACGTCGAGCGAGCCGTCCACGGTCGCGACCCGGTCGGACAGCCCGGCGAGCCCGGACCCGCCGGACGCGCCCGGCAGCGCGAGCCGCGCCCCGCCCCGGCCGTCGTCGCGGACGCGCACCCGCAGCACCCCGTCGACGACGTCGGCGCGGACGGCGGCGGCGGTGGCGCCGGAGTGCCGCACGACGTTCGTCAGCAGCTCGGCGACGGCGAAGTACGCGATGGTCTCGACCTCCGGCGCGGGGCGGCCCGGCAGGTCCACCTCGACCGCGACGGGCACCGGGCACCGGGAGGCGAGCGTCGCCAGCGCCACCGCGAGCCCGTCGTCGAGCGCCGGCGGGTGGATGCCGCGGGCGATGTCGCGCAGCTCGACGAGCGTGTCCTTGAGGGCGCCGTGCGCGTCGTCGAGCAGCTCGAGGGCCTCGGCGCCGGCGGCGTCCGCACCAGCGCCCGCCAGCCGCTCGCGGGCGTCGCCGATCTGCATGGCGACCGCGACGAGCCGCGCCTGGGTGCCGTCGTGCAGGTCCCGCTCGATGCGGCGCAACCGGGCGTCGGCGTCGGTCACGGCGGTCCCGCGGCTTTGCTCGAGGAACCGCACCCGGAGGCTCGCCGCGCTCGGCCCGAGCAGCGCGGCGCTGAGCAGCCGGAACAGGTGCCCGAACGCCAGCGTCATCCGGTGCCACACCAGCAGCGCCACGAGCCCGATCGCGATGAGGATCCACTGCCGCAGCGGGGTGTCGACGAAGTAGCCGTCGGCCAGCTGGGCTCCGCGGTGCATCCGGCCGTCGGGGCCCTCCTGGGCGGGGAGCCAGCGGTACCAGAACCAGTGCGTGGTGCCGCCGAGCGCGACCGCGAGGAACGCCACGGAGACGGTGAACGAGACGATGGCGAGCGGGAGCGACAGGGCGCCGAAGGCCAGCGCGCGCCAGCCCGCCCCGTCGCCGAGCAGCGCGCCGACGCGGCGCCAGAAGCCCCGCACCCGCCGGCGGGGCAGCGGCGGCGCCACCGCCACGCGCAGCATCCCCCGCGCCATCCCCCGGTAGAGCCCGCCCCACGCCCGGCCGGCGACGACGACCCAGCCGGCGAGGAACAGCCCGAGCACGGTGACCGCGAGCGACGGCGGGAGCACGACGGCGAGCACGGCGTGCGCGAACGCGAACGGCGCGAGCAGCAGCGCCAGGCACAGGTAGCCCATCTCGCGCCACGTCCGGGTCATCACCCCCGGGCGCCAGAGCGCGCCCCGGGCGAGCTCGGCGGTGCGGGAGACCGGGGCGGCCGGCTGGCTGGTGGACATCGGGGCGGGTGCTCCTCGTGTGCGGGACGGGCGGGACGGGGACGGGACAGGTGCCGGCGGGGCAGCGCGGGCCGGGTGGCCGGGCGCCGTCGACGACGACGACGACCCCATCGTCCCGCGCCGACCCTCCGGCGCGGCACCCGGTGCGCCCGCCGGTCCACCCGGGGGCTGTCCCCCGGCCGGGGCGCGGGCGCACCGGGCCACCGCCCGCAGGTCACAAACCGATAACGATCCAAGATTCGGTAAAGTCGCAGGTCAGAGGGCATGGGCAAGACCCAGGTCGTCCCAGGATCCACCGGATCAGCACGTTCTCGCCTCGACTCCGTCGCCGACATGGGGCACGGTGGAGCACGACCAGATCGACGATCGGTCGGTGCGTGACGCCCTCGCCGGGGTCCCCGCAGCGCCCCTCACCGGGCCGCCGCAGCGGGGCCCGTGGAGCGCCCGCCGCCGCGCAGACCCGCATCCGCCGGGGACCCGCGCGGCCACCGGCCGCCGACGTGCCCGCTCCGCCCCCGGAGCGTGCCCGCCCGGGCCCACGAGGCCCGCCGCGGCGGGGAGCGCGTCATGAGAGACGAGGTGGATGTGTGACCGGACTGCGCGTCGAGGGCGTGTACAAGGTGTTCGGGCGACGACCCGGCGAGGCCGTGAAGCGGCTCCGGGACGGCGCGTCCCGCGACGACGTGCGCCCCTGGGGCACGGCGGCGGTGATCGACGCCGACCTGGAGATCCGGGCCGGCGAGACGTTCGTCGTCATGGGCCTGTCGGGCTCCGGCAAGTCGACGCTGATCCGCATGCTGAACGGGCTGCTCACGCCCACGGCGGGCCGCGTGCTGCTGGACGACGACGACCTGGGCGCCGTCAGCCCGGCCCAGCTCCGCAGCATCCGGCAGCGCAAGGTGAGCATGGTGTTCCAGCACTTCGCGCTGCTGCCGCACCGCACGGTGCGCGACAACGCCGCCTACCCGCTCGCGCTGCAGGGCGTGGACCGGGACGAGAGCCGCACCCGCGCCGACGAGGCGCTCGCGATGGTCGGCCTGGACCAGTGGGGCGACGCGCTCCCCCACGAGCTGTCGGGCGGTATGCGGCAGCGGGTCGGCCTGGCCCGCGCGCTGGCCGCCGACACCGACGTGCTGCTCATGGACGAGGCGTTCTCCGCCCTGGACCCGCTGATCCGCCGCGAGATGCAGGACCAGCTCCTGGAGCTGCAGCAGTCGCTCGGCAAGACGATCGTGTTCATCACCCACGACCTCAACGAGGCCATGTACCTGGGCGACCGCATCGCGATGATGCGCGACGGCCGGGTGGTGCAGGTCGGCACGAGCGAGCAGATCCTGTCCGCGCCGGCGGACGACTACGTGGCGCAGTTCATCGCCGACGTGGACCGCACCCGGGTGCTGACCGCCTCCTCCGTGATGCGCCGCCCGGCCGCCGTGGCCTTCGCCGCCGGCGGGCCCCGCCTCGCGCTGCGGACGATGCGCGACGCGCAGGTCGCCGCCGCCTACGTGGTGGACCGCTCGCGGGTGCTGCACGGCATCGTGCGCGACGCCGTCGCGGTGGAGGCGACCCGCGCCGGCCGCGAGACCCTGGACGGCCTGGTCGACACCAGCCTCACGTCGGTGTCGGTCGACACGCCGCTGGCCGAGGTGTTCGCGCCCGCGGCCGAGTCGCCGCTGCCGGTGCCGGTCACGGACGACAAGGGCCGCCTGGTCGGCGTGATCCCCCGGGCGACCCTGCTGGAGGCGATGGTCCCGGCGGACACCGGAACCCCGCCCCGGGGCACGCCGACGGCCGACCAGCGCTCGACCGCCGCCGCCGGCACCGGCGTCCCCGCCGGCACCGGCGCCCCCGCCGACCCGACCCCGGCGGACGCCACCACCGCGGCCCCCTCCGCGGGGCGGCACGACGAGGAGGTGACCGCGTGAGCGCCGCGACCCTCGCCCTGGACGCCACGGGCACCGGCATGCCGCGCCTGCCGCTCGGCGAGGCCGTCGAGGGCGCCATCGACTGGGTGACCACGACGTTCGACCCGGTGTTCGACGCGGTCAAGACGGTGTTCGAGGGCGCCTACGACGGCCTCGACACCGCCCTGAGCGGCCCGCCGTTCTGGTTCGTCGCGGTGGCGCTCGCCCTGGTAGCGCTGTTCGCGAAGGGCTGGAAGCTCGCCGTCGGCACCCTGGTCGGCCTCGTCGTCGTGGCGGGCGTCGACCAGTGGGGCAACGCCATGGACACGCTCGCCCTGGTGCTGCTGGCCTCCGCGGTCGCGCTGGTGATCGCCGTGCCGCTCGGCATCTGGGCGGCGCGGGACGACCGGGTCTCGCGCACGGTGCGGCCCGTGCTCGACTTCATGCAGACCATGCCGGCGTTCGTGTACCTGATCCCGACGGTCGTCATCTTCCGCGTCGGAGTCGTCCCGGGCATCGTCGCCACCGTGATCTTCGCGATGGCGCCGGGCGTCCGGTTCACCGAGCTCGGCCTGCGGCAGGTCGACCGCGAGGTCGTCGAGGCCGGGCACGCCTTCGGGTCCACCGAGGGCCGCATCCTCCGGCAGATCCAGCTCCCGCTGGCGATGCCGACCATCATGGCCGGCGTCAACCAGGTGATCATGCTGGCGCTGTCGATGGTCGTCATCTCCGGCATGGCCGGTGCACCCGGCCTCGGCCGCGACGTCGTGCAGGCGCTGCAGCGCGTGAACGTCTCGCTCGGCTTCGAGGCCGGCCTGTCGGTCGTGATCCTCGCGATCTTCCTGGACCGCGTCACCTCGGCGCTCGGCACCCGGTCGCGCACGGCGCGCGCCGTCGCCGCCGCCGCACGCGCCTGACGCACCTTCACCCGCGGGGCCCCCGCCCCGCACCCTTCCCCACCCCGACCGGGTGCCGGTACCGTGCCGCGCACCCACGAAAGGACCCCATGCGCACCCGCACCCGTCGTCCCGTCCTCGCCGCGTCCGCGCTCGCGCTCGGCCTCGCGCTGACCGCCTGCGCCTCCGACGGCTCGGGCTCCTCGGACGACGAGAACCGGCTGGAGAACGGCGACCTGCCCGAGGTCTCGATCGGCGTCCACTCCGGCTGGGACGAGGGCATCGCCGTGTCCGCCCTGTTCCAGACGATGCTCGAGGAGGACGGCTACACCGTCGAGTCCCAGGAGGCCGACGCCGGCGTCGTCTACACCGGCATGGCCGGCGGCGACTTCGACGTCAACTTCGACATGTGGCTGCCGACCACGCACGCCGACTACCTCGAGAAGTACGGCGACGACCTGGAGCAGCTCGGCGTCTGGTACGACGACGCCCGGCTCACCATCGCGGTGAACGAGGACTCCCCGATCACGTCGCTCGACGAGCTGGCGGAGGACGCCGACGTCGTCGGCAACCGGATCGTCGGCATCGAGTCGGGCGCCGGCCTGACCCGCATCACCCAGGACGAGGTCATCCCGACCTACGGCCTGGAGGACATGGAGTTCGTGGTGTCCTCGACGCCGGCGATGCTCGCCGAGCTCAAGGGCGCCACCGAGGCGGGCGACGACATCGCGGTGACGCTGTGGCGGCCGCACTGGGCGTACGACGCCTACCCGATCCGCGACCTGGAGGACCCGGAGGGCGCGCTGGGCGACGCCGAGGAGATCCACACCGTGGGCCGCACCGGCTTCTCGGAGGACTACCCGACGCTGACCAAGCTGATCGAGGCGTTCACGCTGACCGACGAGCAGCTGTTCTCGCTCGAGAACCTCATGTTCAACGAGGACGGCGGCAGCGACCCGGCGGCGTCCGCGGCGCAGTGGCTCGAGGACAACCCGGACTTCGTGACGGACCTCAAGGAGGCGGCCGGCGTCTGAGCCGACCGCTCCCGCGACGGAGCCCCCCGTGCCGGTGCGGCGCGGGGGGCTCCGTCGTGCTCAGGCCTGCGGCACCTCGGCGCGGAACCGGGCGACGAGGGCCTCGCCGGCCCGCACCGCGGCGGCGACGTCCCCCTCGGGGACGTGCGCGAGGCGCAGGCAGCCCCGCACGACGGCGTCGGCGTAGGCGGCGCGGGTGCCGTCGTCGCCCCACTGCCGCTGGGAGATGATCCCCTCGACGAGCCCGAATGCGAGCTCCAGGTCGGCGTCCGCGAGCGCCGCGGTGTCGACGCCCTGCGACGCGAGCACGGCGGCGCACAGCTCGCGGTAGTGCCGCCGCAGGGCGACCTGGCTCTCGCGGGTCTCGGCGAACTCGGTCTCGGCGATGTCGAGCAGCCGGTAGACGACGTGCAGGTTCCACCGGTCGCGCAGCAGGCCGTCGAGGTCGTACCGGGCCAGGGCCGCCAGCGCCGCCGTCGGGTCGGGCGCGCCACCGTCCGGGCCGGCGGTGCGCAGCCACTCGGCGAGCTGCACGGACGGCGCGACCGTGCCCTTGAGCAGCGAGCGCAGGATCTGGCTCTTGTCCGCGAAGTGGTAGTACAGGGACGCCTGCTTGATGCCGACGGCGTCCGCGATCTGCCGGGTCGTCGTCTCCGTGTAGCCCTGGGAGCCGAACAGGGAGGCGGCGGCCGCGAGGATCTCGTCCCGCGTGCTGAGCGCGCTGTCCTTGCGGGGGGCGGAGCGGGGGCGGCCCCGGCGGCGCGGCGGCGCGGGCGGCGCCGGCGCGGGCGGGGACGCCGGACCGGTCAGGTCGGTCGACGCCTGGTCAGGCACGGGCGGGCGTCCTCTCGGCGTCGGCGAGCGTGTCCTTCACGACCCGCCCATCCTGCACCACGAGGCGCACCCGGCGCGGGTCCGCGAGCGCTGCGATGCTGGTCAGCGGGTCGACGTCGGTCAGCACGAGGTCGGCGCGCCGGCCGGGGGCGACGGTGCCCACCTGGTCGTCCAGGCCGAGCATCCGGGCGGCCCCGGACGTCCCGGCCACGAGCGCCGCGGCGGGCGACAGGCCGTGCTCCACCAGCAGCGCGAGCTCCGCGAGGTTGCTCCCGTGGGCGACGACGCCGGCGTCGGTGCCGAGCGCGACGGGGATGCCCGCGGTGAGCGCGGCGTGCAGCCGCTCGCCGGCCTGCTCGCGCAGCGCGCGGCGCTTGGCCTCGACCCAGGGCGGCGCGCCGGCCGCGCCGGGGCGGGTCAGGGTCGCGAGCGTCGGGACCAGCCAGGTGCCGCGCTCCCCCATGAGGTCGATCGTGGCGTCGTCCACCAGGTAGCCGTGCTCGATGCTGCGCACCCCCGCGCGGACGGCCGCGGCGATGCCGGCGGCGCCCTGGGCGTGGGCGGCGACCCCCACGCCCCCGTGCCGCGCGGCCTCCTCGACGACCGCCCGGAGCTCCGCCTCGGACAGCCCGCCGGACTCGGGGGTGCTGCGGGGGCTGCCGGTGCCGCCGGTGGCCGCGACCTTGACCCAGTCGGCGCCCTGCCGGATCACCTCGCGCACGGCCCGCACGAACTCGGCCGGCGAGTCCGCGACGGCTCCGGCACCCGGGCCCGTGTCGAGGGCGACCCCGTCGACCGTGCGCCAGTCCCCGTGGCCGCCGGTGACCGACAGGATGCGGATCGCCACCTGCAGCCGGGGCCCGCGCACGAGGCCCTGCTCGACCGCCTCGCGGAAGCCGGAGTCGGCACCGGCGAGGTCGCGCGCGGTCGTCACGCCGGCGTCGAGCGTCGCCGCCAGGTGCGGGACCGCGCGCAGGGTGAGCAGCGACTCGGGCGCGAGCACCGTCGCGAGGGCGTCGGCGCCGGGCAGCGAGCTCACGTGCACGTGGCAGTCGAGGAACCCGGGCAGCAGGGTGCGGCCCGCCGCGTCGACCACCCGGAGCGTGCCGGGGTCGGGGTCGGCCGGGCGGACCACGGTCCCCGTGGGACCGACCGCGGCCACCAGGCCGTCGGAGACGAGCACGTCGGTGCCCGGCGCGGGCGGGGCGCCGGTGCCGTCGAGCAGGCGCACGTCGCGGAGCAGGAGGTCGGTCACCGCGTCAGGCTAACCCATTACCTGTCACCGACAGATTTTACGTGCGCGCAACATGCGGCAACCCGGGCGCAACGCCCCGCGGCTACTTTTCCGATCACCGACAGGAAATCGCGTCGGACGCACCACCCCCGCGGCACCGGCCACGGACCGCACCCCCCCTGCACCCCTCCCCCTCGGCGTCGCGGCCCCGTCCCCCGCCGCTGCGCACCCCTGACCGAGAGGCACCGAGCATGAGCCCGAGCACCCGTCAGCCCGCGCGGCACCGCCGCGCCCCCCGCACCGCCGCCGCGGCCGGCGCCGCCCTCGCGGGCGTGCTCGCCCTGACCGCCTGCGGCCAGAGCGGCACGGTCGGCGGCAGCACCGCCGCGGGCGACGACACCTTCACCGCCGTCATGCTCACCGGGTACACCACCCCGCCGGACCCCGACGTCAACTACGACGGCCCCGGCCTCAACATCATCGAGAACACGTACGAGGGGCTCGTCGCGTACGCCGACGGCGTCGAGGAGCCGACGATCGTCCCGGAGCTCGCCGAGGAGTGGACCGTCTCCGACGACGGCCTGACCTACACCTTCACGCTGCGCCCGGACGTCACGTTCCACGACGGCACCGCGCTGACGTCCGAGGCGGTGGCGGCCTCGTTCGAGCGGCGCACCACCGTCGACGCCGGCCCGGCGTACATGGTCGGCGACGTGGTCTCGGTCGAGACCCCGGACGACCTCACCGCCGTCGTGACCCTCGCCGCGCCCAACGCCGCGTTCCTCGACTACCTCGCCTCGCCGTTCGGCGTGAAGCTCATCAGCCCCACCGTGCTCGAGGAGCAGGCGGGCGACGACGCGGCGCAGACCTACCTCACGACGCACGACGCCGGCACCGGCCCGTACGAGCTGACGGCGGTCGAGACCGGCGAGCGCTACGAGCTGACGGCGTACGACGGCTACTGGGGCGACGCCCCGGCCATCCCGTCCGTGGAGATCCAGGTCGCCGAGAACGCGTCCGCCGCGCAGCTCCAGCTCGAGCGCGGGGAGATCGACGCGATCCTCGGCAACCTCAACAAGACGTCCTTCGAGTCGTTCGCGGACAGCGACGAGGTCACCACCTCCACGTTCCCGAACTTCACGACGCAGATGGTCTACGTCAACCCGGGCTCCTCCTGGCTGCCGGACGCCGCCGCACGCGAGGCGCTGTTCGCCGGCATCGACAAGGAGTCGGTGGTCGCCGAGGCCATGGGCAGCCTGGAGGTGCCGACCGACCAGCTCTTCCCGCAGGGCATGGTGGACGCCGGCATCGACGACCAGGGCATCGCGTACGACGCGCAGGCCTGGGACTCGCTCGGCACCCCCGCGTCCGGCACCGTGCGGATCGCGTACGCCGGCTCCAGCGCGGACGGCAAGGCCGTCGCCGAGGAGCTCGGCTCGCGGCTGAGCACCGCCGGCATCCCGGCGGAGGCGGTCGCGTACTCCGCCGGCACCATCTACGGCATCGCGGACGAGGGCGCCGACGGACCCGACCTCGCGGTGTTCTCGGTGTTCCCCGACGCCGGCCACCCGGACGCGTGGGCGGGCATCATCTACACCCCGTCCGGCGGTCTGGACCTGTTCGGCGCCGAGGTGCCGGGCCTGGGCGACCTGCTCGACGCGGCGCGCGCCGACACGGACGTCTCCGCCTACGCCCCGGTCGCCGCGGCGATCAACGAGACCCGGTACTGGTACTCGATCGGCTCGCTGAACACCACCCTGCTCACCACGCCGGACGTCACCGGCACGCAGGAGGCGCAGAACGTCCTCGAGTACAACGTGCTGCACTTCGCGGCCCTCGGGCGGTCCTGACCCCCGAGCACCACCCCGGGCGGGGCGGCCACCCGCCCCGCCCGGGCCCCGCACCCGTCCCCCGACCCCGTGGAGGAAACCCCATGACCGCCACCGCCACCGCCCCGGTGCTGCGCGTCACCGGCCTCGACGTCCGCCTCACGCGCGACGGCGAGCAGGTGCACGCCGTGCGCGGCGTCGACCTGACCGTCGAGCGCGGCGAGGTCGTCGGTCTCGTCGGCGGGTCCGGGTCGGGCAAGAGCATCCTGGGCCTGTCGGTGATGGGCCTGCTGCCGGCCTCGGCCCGCCCGGTCCTGGCCGGCGAGGTCCACCTGGCGGGGGTCGACATGGTGCGCGCCCCGCAGGCGGAGCGCCGCGCCGCCCGGCGGGCGCACGTCGGCGCCGTCTTCCAGGACCCGATGACGTCGCTCGACCCGACCATGACCATCGGCCGCCAGCTCGGCGAGGTCACCCGCGACCGCGCCCACGCGCTGTCGCTGCTCGAGGACGTCGGCATCCCGCGCGCGGCGGACCGCCTCAAGGCCTACCCGCACCAGCTCTCGGGCGGCCTGCGGCAGCGGGTCATGATCGCGCTCGCCGTCGCCCGCCGCCCCTCGCTCATCCTCGCCGACGAGCCGACCACCGCGCTGGACGTGACCGTGCAGGCGCAGATCCTCGAGCTGCTGCTGACGCTGCGCGACGACATCGGCTGCTCGATCGTGTTCGTGACGCACGACCTCGGCGTCGCCGCGCAGGTGTGCGACCGGATCGCGGTCATGCAGCAGGGCCGGATCGTCGAGTCGGCGGGCGTGGACGAGGTGTTCGACCGCCCCGCGCACCCGTACACCCGGGAGCTGCTGCGGTCCCGCATCGACCTGCGGACCCCGCGCGACCGCCCGCTCACGGCGGCCCGCGCCGCGACCGCGCCGCGACCGGACGCCCCGGGCGAGGACCCCGCGGTCGGCGCCGACGGCGTGCTGGACCTCGCGCCGGGCGCGCCGGCCCCGGAGCTCCCCGCGGTCTGGCCGCCCGTGGTGCTGCGCGGGACCGCCGCGGTGACCGTCCGGGACGTGCACCGGGTCTTCCGCAGCGGCCCGCCGTGGCGCCGCCGCGAGCTGCCCGCCCTGCGCGGCGTCGACCTGGAGGTGCGCGCCGGCGAGGCCGTCGCGCTCGTCGGCGAGTCGGGCTGCGGCAAGTCGACGCTGCTGCGCGTGGTGGCCGGGCTGGAGACCACGACCTCGGGCGAGGTCGCGCTGGCCGAGGGCGCCGGGCCGCAGATGGTGTTCCAGGACGCCGGTGCCTCGCTCACCCCGTGGCTGCGCGTCGGGACCATGCTGGACGAGCGCCTGCGGTCCCACGTCACGGGCATGTCGCGCGCCGCCCGCCAGGACCGCGTGCTCGACGCCCTGCGCACCGTCGGCCTGCCGCCCGAGGCGGCCCGCGCCCGCGGCGACCAGCTCTCCGGCGGCCAGCGCCAGCGCGTCGCGCTCGCCCGGGCCGTCATCGTGCCGCCGACCGTGCTGCTGTGCGACGAGCCGACCAGCGCCCTCGACGTCTCGCTCGCCGCGACCGTCCTCGACCTCATCGGGCGGCTGCGCCGCGAGCTCGGGATGTCGGTGCTGTTCGTCACGCACGACCTCGCCGCCGCGCGCATCGTCGCCGACCGGATCGCCGTCATGCGCGAGGGACGCATCGTCGAGGTCGGCCCCACCGACGACGTCTGCGAGCGCCCCCGCGACGGGTACACCCGCACGCTGCTGGGCGCGATCCCCGGCCCGCAGCACCGCCGCGACCGCGTCCCCTCCACCACGGGAGCCAGCCGATGACCACCGCCGACCTCGCCGTCACCCCGACCGGCACCCCGGGCACTGCGGGCCCGGCGGGCCCCGCCGGTCCCACGGGCCGTGCCGCCCGCCGCTGGGCCCGGGTCACCGCGGTCCGGCACCGCGCCTTCGGCGTCGACCTGGCCGCGATCGTCGTCCTGCTGCTGATCGTCGCGGCCGCCGCGGCGGCCCCCGTGCTGGCGCCCCACTCCCCCGTGCTGCGCAGCGGCGAGGCGTTCCTGCCGCCGCTGAGCCCCGACCACCTGCTCGGGACCGACGCCCTCGGCTACGACATCCTGTCCCGCCTGCTGTACGGGATGCGGTCCAGCCTGCTGGCCGCCGCGGTCGTCATCGCCTCGGGGGTCCTCGTCGGCGGGCTGGTGGGCCTGCTCGCCGGGGCGCTGCCGGGCTGGGTCGACACCCTGCTCATGCGGACCACCGACCTGTTCCTGGCGCTGCCGGGCCTGGTCATCGCGATGGCGGTCGCCGCGGCGCTGGGGGCCTCGTTCACATCCGCGCTGATCGGCGTCGCCGTGGTGTGGTGGCCCCTGTACGCGCGGCTCGTCCGCGGCGAGGTCCGCGCGTGGGCCGCCCGCCCGCACCTCGAGGCCGCCCGGCTCGCGGGCACCCCGTGGGGCGCCCGGGTCACGCGCCACCTGCTGCCGGGGGTCCGCTCGACGATCGTCGTGGCCGCGAGCCTCGACGTGGGCGGGCTCGTCGTCGCGCTGTCGGGGCTGTCGTTCATCGGCCTGTCCTCGCCGGCGCCGGCCCCGGAGCTCGGCGCGATGGCCGCCCAGGGCATGGCGTACCTGCTGCAGGCGTGGTGGGTGCCGATCTTCCCCGGCCTGGCGGTGCTGGTGATCGCGCTCGCGGCGAACCTCGCCGGCGACGGGGTCCGCGACCTCATGCGGGGCCGCTGATGCGCGCGCCCGCCCTCCCCCCGTCCCCCACCCCGCCCGCGAAGGAGGCCCCGGCATGGTGATGTTCCTGGTCAAGCGGCTCGCCGCCACGCTCGGCGTGCTGCTGGCGCTCACCATGGCGCTGTTCGGCCTCCAGGAGGTCAGCGGCGTCGACCCCGCCAAGGCGTACGTGGGCGCGAACGCCTCCGCGGACGCGGTCGCCGCCGCCCGGGAGCGCCTCGGCCTCGACGAGCCGCTCGCGCAGCGCTACCTCACGTACCTCGGCGGCGTGCTGCACGGGGACCTCCAGAACTCGCTGCGCAGCCGCACCCCGGTGGCCGAGAACCTCGCGCAGGTGCTCCCCGCCAGCCTGGAGCTCGCCGCGTGGGTGCTGGCGATCGCGCTGGTGCTGGGCGTGGCGTTCGCCGCGCTGACGACCCTCGCGTGGCGCGGCGCCGGCATCGTGCGGGTCGTGCTGCTCAGCGGCGCCGCCGCCCCGACGTTCCTGCTGGGCATGGTCGCGCTGCTGGTGTTCTACGCGCAGCTGGGCTGGGCGCCGTCCGGCGGTCGCACCGGCCTGCGCGACGCCCCCGCCGGCCCCACGGGGTTCCTCGTGCTCGACGGCCTGCTCCACGGGCGGTTCGACGTCGCCGGCGACGCGGTGGCGCACCTCGCGCTGCCGGCCCTGTGCGCCGCGATCTCCCCCGCCGTGGCCATCGGCCGGGTCCTGGTGGACGGGCTCAAGGCGAACATGGCCGCCGACCACGCCCGCACGGCCCGCGCGGCCGGCATGAGCGAGCGGCAGATCCTCGTGCGGCACGCCGTCCGCAACTCCCTCGGACCGACGCTGTCGATGGTCGGCATCCAGGCGGGGATGCTCCTGGCCGGGCTCGTGGTGGTCGAGAAGATCTTCGACTGGCCCGGCGTCGGGTCCTACCTCGACAAGTCCGTCGCCGCCTCCGACTTCCCCGCGATCGCCGGCGTGGCCCTGGTGCTGGGCGTCGTCTACGTCCTGCTCAACACCGTCGTCGACTGCCTGCAGGCCGCCGCCGACCGCCGCATCGCCCTCACCTGACCCCCGCCCACCCCCGCCCACCCCCATCCGCCGAGCTCGGCAGTCCGCTGCCGAGGTCGGCACCCGGACCTGCCGGGCTCGCACTGCCGAGCTCGGCCCCCGTGCACCACCGGAAGGAACCACCATGAACGTCACCGGCAACGCCGTGCTCATCGTCGTCGACATCCAGGGCGGCGACGTCGAGCGCGCCGAGTCCCGCACCGAGATCCCGTACATGCCGGGACGCACCGAGCGGGCGCCGCGCGTGCGGAAGATGATCGCGACCTGCCGCGAGCAGGGCGTCCCGGTGGTGTGGATCCAGGAGGTCCACAAGCCCTCCCTCATCGACATCGGGCGCGAGCTCGACGGCGCCGAGGGGCCGCACTGCGTCGAGGGCTGGCCGGAGACGGAGCTCGCGCAGGGGCTGGACCCCCGGCCCGACGAGTTCCTCATCCGCAAGCGCCGCTACTCCGCGTTCTTCGGCACGGAGCTCGAGATCGTGCTCAAGGCGTACCGGGCGGACACGGTCATCCTCATCGGCGGCCTGACCGACGTCTGCATCCACTACACGGCGGTCGACGCCCACCAGCACGACTACCGCGTCCGCGTCGTCACCGACGCCGTCGGCGGCTCCACGCAGGAGGCGCACGACGCCGCGCTGAACGCGATCCACTACCTGCAGCGCGACGCCCTCGTCACCGCCGAGGAGGTCCAGGAGTGGCTGGCCACCGCCACCCCGAACCCCGAGGTGCAGCGCGCGCTGGCCACCACCGCCCAGGCCGTCTGAGGGAGGACCCGATGACCATCTCCACCGCCTCGCCCACCGGCGCCCGCGACCACGCGCGCGCCCAGGGCGGCACCGTGGTCGAGACCATGCCGACCGTCCCGGCCGCCACCGCGGACCACTGGCCGGCCGACGTGGCCCCGGCGGACCGGCTGCACGCCGAGACCGTCGCCGGGGGGAACTACACGACCGTCGTACTCGCGCGCGGCTCCGTGCTGGAGCTGACCGACCTCGAGGGCGACGCCTGCGCGCACCTCGTCCTCGTCCACGCCGGGCAGCCCGACGAGCGGCTCAACGTGGCCGACACCGTCAAGATCCAGTGGCAGGCGTACCTGGGCGCCGGGTCGATGCTGCTGTCCGACCGGGGCCGGGTGCTCGCGACCGTCGTCGAGGACACCTCGGGCCGGCACGACACATTCTGCGGCACGTCCTCGCGGGTCGCGAACGAGGCCCGGTACGGCGACGGGTCCCCCCAGGGCGGCACGCCCGCCGGGCGGGAGCTGCTGCTGCTCGCCGCGCTGAAGAACGGCCTGGACGCCCGCGACGTGCCGCCGAGCCTGTCGTTCTTCCAGGGCGTGCGGATCGCCGGGGACGGCACCACGGCGTTCACCGGGTCGGCCGGCGCCGGCGCCCGGGTGCGGCTGCGCCTGGAACTGCCCTGCGCGGTGCTGCTGGCGAACGTCCCGCACCCGGTCGACCCGCGGCCCGAGTACGTCTCGACGCCGCTGCGCGTGCGCGCCTGGCGCGGGACCCCCGCGGACCTCGACGCACCCGAGGCCACCGCGACGCCGGAGGCGGCGCGCGCCTACGCCAACACCATCGACCACGCCCGCGCGAGGGGACTGTGACCATGACCGAGACCACCGCCCGGACCGCCACCGCCCCGACGTCCCCGGCCCCGTCGGCCGACGCCCTGCCCGCCCGGCTCGCCGGCGCCACCGTCGTCCTCGACCAGGTCGTGCCCCGGCGCTCCCCCTGGTCCGCGGTCGTCCGCGCCGGCCAGGAGCTGACGATCGTCGACCTCGAGGGCAACCAGGCCGTCGACTGCCTGCTGTACGACGCCCACGACACCTCCGTGCGGTACTCGGCGTCCGACACCGTCGCCGCGCAGCGCAACGTGTACCTGGTCGCCGGGTCGGTGCTGCGCGCCGGCACCGGGGACCCGCTGATGACGCTCGTGCACGACGAGGTCGGGCGCCACGACACCATCGGCGGCGCGTGCTCCAAGGAGTCGAACTCCCTGCGGTACGGCCACCACACCGTGCACCAGCACGCCTGCGTCGAGAACTTCCTCGCCGAGGGCGCGCGCTGGGGCCTGGGCAAGCGCGACCTGGTGTCGAACATCAACTGGTACATGAACGTGCCGGTCGAGGCGGACGGCGCGCTCGGCATCGTCGACGGCATCTCCTCCCCCGGCCTGTCGCTGACGCTGCGCGCGGAGCGCGACGTCCTGGTGCTGGTGTCGAACTGCCCGCAGGTCAACAACCCCTGCAACGGGTTCGACCCCACTCCGGTGCGGATGATCGTCACCGGGGGCGCCGCGTGACCACGCCCGTCGACGGCCTGGCCGCGGTGGGCCGGGCGTACGCCCGGATCGCCGAGGTCGACCGACCCGAGGTGTGGATCCACCTGCGGCCCCGGGCGGACGTGGAGGCCGACGTGCGCGCGCAGGCGGACCGGGCGGCGGCGGGCGAGGACCTGCCGCTGCTCGGCCGCCTCGTGGCGGTGAAGGACAACATCGACGTCGCGGGCCTGCCGACGACCGCGGGCTGCCCGGGCGTCGCGTGGACGCCCGACGCCGACGCCACCGCCGTCGCCCGGCTGCGGGACGCGGGCGCCGTGGTGCTGGGCAAGACCAACCTCGACCAGTTCGCGACCGGTCTGGTCGGCACCCGCAGCCCCTACGGCGCGGTGCGCTCCGCCGACCACCCGGACCGCGTCTCCGGCGGCTCGTCGTCCGGGTCGGCGGTCGCGGTCGCGCTCGGGGTCGTCGACCTGGCGCTGGGCACCGACACCGCCGGGTCGAACCGGGTGCCTGCGGCGCTGCAGGGCGTCGTCGGGGTGAAGCCCACCCCCGGGCTGGTCCCGACGACCGGGGTGCTGCCGGCGTGCCGCTCGCTCGACTGCGTCGGCGTGTTCGCGCGCTCCCTGCCGCTGGCCGCCCGGGCCGTCGCGCTCATGTCCGGCCCCGACGGCGTGGACGCGCTGGCGCGGCCCGTGCCGGCCGACGCACCGCTGGCCGCGACCGCCCGCCCGGTGCTCGCCGTGCCCCGCGCCGAGGACCTGACCGCGCTCGCACCGCTGTGGCGGGACGCGTTCGCCGCGACCACCGACCGCCTCCGGGACGCCGGGTGGCGGCTGCGCGAGGTCGACCTCACCCCGTTCCTGGCCGCCGCCCGGCTGCTGTACGACGGCGCGTTCGTCGCCGAGCGGTACGCCGCCGTCGGCGCGCTCGTGGACGCCGCACCCGAGGGCCTCGACCCCGTGGTCGCCCGCATCATCGGCGCCGCGCGCGACCTGCCCGCGCACCGGTACGCGGCCGACCTCGTCACGCTGGCCGGGCTGCGGAGCGCCGCGGAGACGGCCCTCGGCGACGCCGACGCGCTGCTCCTGCCGACCACCACGCACCACCCGACGCTCGCCGAGGTCGCCGCCGACCCGGTCGGCGTGAACTCCCGCCTGGGGACGTTCACCAACTTCTGCAACCTGTTCGGCTACGCGGCCGTCGCCGTCCCCGTCGACGCGGGGGCCCCGGGCGAGCGCGTCGGCGTGACCGTGCTGACGCGCGCGTTCGCGGACGCCGCGGCGCTGGACCTCGCGGGGCGGCTGCTCGCGCTCGCGGGGCCGCGGGCGTGGGAGGTGCTGGACGACCCGAGCGACGACGGTCTCGGGGCCGCCGCCGCGGCCGCGCTGTCCGCGGGGGCGGACCGGGCCGTCGACCTGCTGGTCGTCGGCGCCCACCTGTCCGGCCTCCCGCTGCACGACCGGCTCCGCCGGCACGGCGCGCTCGCGCTCGGCGAGGTCCGCACGGCCCCGGGCTACCGGCTGGCGGCGCTCGGCGACCCGCTCGGCCGGCCGGGGATGGTCCGCGCACCGGGAGCGGACGGGCAGGTCACGGGCGAGCTCTGGCGCCTGCCCCGGCCCGCGCTCGCGGACCTGCTCGCGGAGAGCGCACCGCCGCTGGGCCTCGGCTGGGTGGACCTGGCCGACGGGCGCACCGTGCTCGGCTACCTGGCGGAGGACGCGGCCGTGCGCGGGCTCACCCCGGTGGCCTCGGGCTCGTGGCGCGACCACGCGGTGACGGCGTGACCGCCGGGACGGGGCTCGCGCCCGGGTCGGGCACCGCCGGGCACGCCGCCTCGGCGCCGCCCGCGCCCGCGGGGCGACCGCCCCGGCTCTGGCCGATGGCCACCGGGACGTTCGCGATCGGCTTCGGCTCGTACGTCATGGCCGGCCTGGTGCCGAGCGTGTCCGCCGACCTCGGCGTCTCCGTGACGCAGGTCGGCACCCTCGTCGGCGTCTACGGCTTCACGTACGCGGTGTCGACCCCGCTGCTCACGCTGGCGGTCGGCCGGGTCCCGCGCCGCCTGCTCATGTGCGTCGCCCTCGGGCTGTTCGCCCTGGCCGCTGCCGGCACCGCCCTGGCGACCACGTACACCCAGGTCGCCGTCCTGCGGGGCCTCTCGGCGGTCGCGGCGGGCGGGTTCACGCCGACCGCCACGGTGCTCGCCGCGCGGCTCGCGCCGCCCGGGGGCCGGGGGCGCGCGGTCGCCACGGTCTTCGGCGGCCTCACGACGGCCACCGTGCTCGGCGCCCCGGCGGGCAACCTGCTGGGCCCGGTGCTCGGCTACCGCGGCGTGTACGCGCTGGTCGGGGTGCTGGCGCTCGTCGCCCTCGGGAGCGTGCTGCTGCTGGTGCGGACCGGGCCCGCCACCGTTCCCGGCCCGGCGGACGACGACGCCGCGGCCGTCCCCGCGCCGCCGCCGGGCGCCGCGCTCCCTCCGGCCGCCGCGGTCCCGCCGGTCCCCGGTGCCGCCCGGCCCGTCGCCGTCCCTGACGCCCAGCGGCCCGGTGCCGGCCCCGCGCTGCCCGGCCTCGTCGCCGTCGTGCTCGGCGTCTCGATGCTCGAGACCGCCGCCGCGCTCATGGTGCAGACCTACGCGTCGCCGCTGCTCACGGACCTGGCGGGGCTCACCGGCGCCCTGCTGAGCGCCGTGCTGCTGGCGTACGGCGTGGCGGGCGTCGCGGGCAACGTCGTCGGCGGGCGCCTGGCGGACCGGTTCGGCGCGGCGCGCAGCATCGTCCTCGCGCTCGGCACCTCCACGCTGGCGCTCCTGCTGCTCACCCCCGCCACCGCGACGGCGTGGACCGCCCTGGCGGTGTTCGCGCTGTGGGGCTTCGCGGCCTGGGCGATGAACTCGCCGCTGCAGAACGTCCTGCTGACGCTCGCGGGCCGGCACGGGCAGCTGGTGGTCGCGCTGAACTCGTCGATCATCTCGCTCGGCACCGGGCTCGGCGCGCTCGCCGGCGGCTGGGTCGTCGCCGGCCCGGGCTACGCGCTGCTGGGCGCGGTGGCGGCGGGCGTCATGCTCCTCGCCGTCGTGCTCGTGGCGCTCGTCTCCCGCCGCCCGGCGGTAGCCCGCGTCTGACGTCCGGCGTCGTCAGCGGCCCGCGGCCCGCGGCTCCCCCATCAGCCGCGACGCCATCCGGTCCCACTCCTGCACCAGGTCGAGCCCCTCGGCGTCGCGCAGCCACCGCAGCTGCACGCCGTCCATCGCCGCGAGCACCTCGCGGGCGAGCACCCGCGGGTCCTCCGGGGTGCCGTCCGCGACGGCCGCGGCGGCGAACAGGTCGAGCGCCCACTGCTCGCGCGCGAGGAAGTAGTCGTGCGCGGGGTGGGCCGGGTCGAGGGACTCCCCGTTCAGCACGGTGTACAGCCGCACGATCTCCGGCTGCTGCGCGTTGCGCTCGACGAGGGCCGCGCAGAGGTCCCGCAGGCCGACCGCGGCGTCCTGGCCGGAGTCGAAGACGTCGGCGTCGACGCCGAGCAGCTCGGCGAGCCGGGCCAGGTCGACGGCGTCGCGGTACTCGAGCACGGCGACCAGCAGCTGCTCCTTCGACCCGACGTGGTGCAGCACGCCGCCCTCGGTGATCCCGCAGGCCAGCGCGACGTCGCGCAGCGTCAGCCCCCAGAACCCCCGCTCGGCGATGAGGCCGGCGGAGACGGTGAGGATCTGCGTGAGCCGGTCCGACGCGCTCATCCGCGAGCGCGTGGTCCGCGGCGAGTACGCGCTGGCGGTGGGGCTGTGCGGCACCTGGTCTCCTCGGTCGTGCTGCCTCGCCCATTGTGGCAGAGACGGCTCTCGCGCTACCGTACTGAATACTGAATGAGCACTCAGTAACAGACTGGGCGCCCCTCGACGACGAGTGGAGACTCATGAGCACCACCCCGTTCCAGCGCGCCACCGCCGCGGTCGCGGCCGGCGCCCCCGCCGAGGCCGAGGCCGCGCACCTCTACGAGGCCCTGACCGACGACGAGCGGCTCGACCTCCTCGACGGCGACACGCCGTTCTGGGAGGGCATGTCCTCGTTCGTCACGGACGGCTACAACGTCGAGCCGTACGTCATGGGCGCGGTCCCCCGGCTCGGCGTCCCCGGCATCCGGTTCGTCGACGGCCCGCGCGGGTGCGTCGTCGGGCACGCCACGGCGTTCCCCGTCTCGATGGCGCGCGGCGCCACCTGGGACGTCGAGCTCGAGGAGCAGGTCGGCGAGGCGATCGGCGCCGAGCTGCGCGCCCTCGGCGGCAACTTCTTCGGCGGCGTCTGCATCAACCTGCCCCGCCACCCCGCGTGGGGGCGGGCGCAGGAGACGTACTCCGACCAGCCCGCGCTGCTCGGCGAGATGGGCGCGGCCCTCACCCGCGGCGTGCAGCGGCACGCCATGGCCTGCGTCAAGCACTACGCGCTCAACTCGATGGAGAACGCCCGGTTCTCGGTCGACGTCACCGCCGACGACGTGACGCTGCACGAGGACTTCCTGCCGCACTTCCGGCGGGCGGTCGACGAGGGCGTCGCCGCCGTGATGAGCTCCTACAACTCGGTCAACGGCACGTGGGCCGGGCAGAACGAGCACCTGCTCACCACCGTGCTGCGGGAGGAGTGGGGCTTCACCGGCACCGTCATCACGGACTTCATCTGGGGCATGCGCGACGGCACCGCCGCCCTGCGTGCCGGGCTCGACGTCGAGGCGCCGTTCCGCCAGCAGCGGGGCGCGCACCTGCGGGCGGCGCTCGACGACGGCACCGCGTCCTGGGCGGACGTCCGCCGCGCCGGGCACCGGATCCTCGCCACGCAGCTGCGGCACTACGCCGGCCGGGTCGAGGCGGAGCCCGCGACGGACGTCGTCGCGTCCGCCCCGCACACGGCGCTCGCCCGGGACGCCGCCCGCCGCGCGATGGTGCTGCTGCGCAACGAGGACGTCGCCGGCGCCCCCGCGCTGCCCCTCGACCCCGCGTCGCTGCGGTCGCTGGCCGTCGTCGGCCGGCTCGCCGACCGGGCCAGCACGGGCGACAACGGCTCGTCCGACGTCCGCGCCCCGTACGTCGTCACCCCCCTGGAGGGCCTCACCGCGGCGCTGCCGGGCGTCGACGTCCGGCACACCCCGGGCAGCGACCCCGGGGCGGCCGCGCGGACCGCCGCCGGCGCGGACGCCGCGGTCGTCGTCGTCGGGTTCACGGCCGAGGACGAGGGCGAGTTCGTCGACGGGTCCCTCGCGACCCGGGGAGAGCTCGTCGCCCTGTACCCGGACCCGGAGGGCCCGCAGGAGACGGCGTGGCAGGACCACGTCATGACGGCGATGGGCAGCGGCCTCAGCGTCGTCGGCGCCGGCGCCGCCGGGGGCGACCGCCGCGACCTGCACCTGCGCCCCGAGGACGTCGCCGTGATTCGCGCGGTCGCCGCGGCCAACCCGCGCACGGTCGTCGTCGTGGTCACCGCAGGCGCCGTCCTCATGGAGGAGTGGCACGACCAGGTGCCCGGCGTCCTGCTGTCCTGGTACTGCGGCATGGAGGGCGGCCACGCGCTCGCCGACGTCCTCACCGGCGCCCACAACCCGTCGGGCCGGCTGCCGTACGCGATCCCCGCCGACGCCGCGCACCTGCCCGAGCTCGACATCGACGCGACGGCGGTGACGTACGACCGCTGGTACGGGCAGCGCCTGCTGCAGCACCGCGGCGTCGAGGCGCTCTACCCGCTCGGGTCGGGCCTGTCGTACACGACGTGGGCGACGGACGCGCTCGCCGTCGACGAGGTGGACCCCGTAGGCCGGCGCCTGCGCGGCACCGCGACGGTCACCAACACCGGCGACCGGGACGGCCGCCACGTGGTCCAGGTGTACGGCACGCGCCTCGACGGCGACCGGGCCGGTGAGCGCGAGCTGCTCGGCTTCGCCACCGTCGAGGTCGGAGCGGGCGGCTCCGCGACCGTGCCGCTGGACGTCGACCTGACGCCGCTGGCCCGCTGGGACGCCGGCGCGGCGCGGACCGTGCTGCCGGCCGGCGGCGTCCGCGTCGAGGCCGGCGCGCGCTGGGGCGACCCCGGCGCCGCCACGGCGGTCGTCACCCTCTGACGTCCCCACCCGGCACCGGACCGGTGCGGCCCCGCGCCGCACCGGTCCGGACCCGGCCGACCCCTGCCACCGCGCGGGCCGGCCCGCACCACCCGACCGGCACCATCCCCCGCTCTTCTCGACGACGAGGACGACCCATGCCCACCACCCTCCCGGCCGCCGACGCGGCCGCCCCCACCGACGAGCAGCAGACCCGCGTGCCCGTGCGCCTCGGCATCGCGCTGGCGCTCGGCTGCTTCCTCTGGCTCGGCCCCTACCTGGGGGTCAACGCCGTCCTGCTCCCCGCGCGCATCGCGGAGATCGCGCCGGACGACAAGACCTCCGTGGTCGCGCTGCTCGCCACGGTCGCGATGATCGTCGCGACGCTCGCCAACATCGTCATCGGCGCGTTCTCCGACCTGACCCGCTCCCGGTGGGGCCGGCGCACGCCGTGGCTGCTCGCCGGCTCGGTCGGATCCGCCGCGATGCTGCTCGTGGTCGGGCGCGCGTCCTCGGTGGGCTCCCTGCTGGTCGCCTGGGCGGTGTACCAGGTGTTCCTCAACGCCATCGTGGCCCCGCTGATCGCGGTGATCTCCGACCGGATCGCCCCGCGGCACCGCGGCACCATCTCGTCGGTGTACGCGTTCGGATACTCCGCCGGGCTGTACGGCGGCCAGATCATCGGCGCGCAGTTCCTCGGCGGCATCGGCGCGGGCTTCGCGGTGCTCGCGGGCCTCACGCTGCTGTCCGGCCCCGTCGCCGCGCTCATCATGCGCGAGCCGTCCAGCCGGGACCTCCCCCGCCGCCGGGTGAGCCGGGACATGCTGCTCGACTCCTTCAGCCTGCCGCGGCGCGACTGCCGGGACTACTACCTGGCGCTGTTCGGGAAGTTCGCGATCATCTCCGCGACGTTCGCGGTCTCCGGCTACCAGCTGTACATCCTCACCGACTACATGGCGCTCGGCGAGGGCACCACCGCCGGGTACATCTCCTCCATCGCGACGATCCTCATGGTCACGGCCCTGGTGATGTCCGCGGTCTCGGGCCCGGTCTCCGACCGGCTCGGGCGCCGCAAGCTGCCCGTGGTCGTCGCCGGCGTCCTCGTCGCGATCGGCGTGCTGGTGCCCGCCGTCTCCCCCAGCCCGTGGACGATGCTCGTCTACGCCGTGGTCGCCGGCATCGGCATGGGCGCGTTCAACGCGGTCGACCAGGCGCTCAACGTCGAGGTGCTGCCCGACCAGGAGACCGCCGCCAAGGACCTCGGCGTGCTGAACCTCGCGAACACCGGCGGGCAGATCGTCGGGCCGATCGTCGCCGCGGCCGCCATCTCGGCGGTGGGCTACCAGGCGATGTTCCCGGCCGCGGCCGTCCTGGCCCTCGTCGGCGCGGGCCTCATCCTCGCGATCCGCCGCGTGCGCTGACCCCCGCCCCCCTGCCCCCTGCCCCCCGCCCCCTGCCCCCTGCGATCGGATCCGTTCGCACCGACACGCCGGGCGTGTCCGGTCGGACGGATCCGATCGCCCCCCCCCGGGAGGAGCGGGCCGGCCGTGCCGGTGGCCGAGGCGGGGCGGTCAGGGAGCGGGAGCCGTGGCGTGGCGCAGGTCCGGCTCCAGGTAGATGACCCGGGCGATCGGCACCGCCGACCGCACGCGCTGCTCGGCCGCGTCGATCGCCGTCGCGACGTCCGCCGCGGAGTCGGTGGCGTCGACCTCGATCTTCGCCGCGACCAGCAGCTCCTCCGGGCCCAGGTGCAGGGTCCGCAGGTGGATGACCGACGGCACGCCGGCCCCCACCAGGGCGCCCCGGATCGCCTCGACGTCGCGGCGGGACGCGGACTCGCCGAGCAGCAGGCTCTTCGTCTCGACGGCCAGCACCACCGCGATGACGACCAGCAGCACGCCGATCGCCGCCGACCCGACGGCGTCCCAGCGCCCGTCGTCGGTGACCAGCGTCATCGACACGCCGAACAGCGCGAGCACCAGGCCGATCAGCGCGCCGAAGTCCTCCAGCAGCACCACCGGCAGCTCCGGCGCCTTCGCCGTGCGGATGTACGACACCCAGCCCTGCTTCCCGCGGGTGTGGTTCGCCTCGCGGATGGCGGTGCGGAACGAGAAGCCCTCCATGCCGATCGCGGCCAGCAGCACGACGATCGGCACCCACTGCCACGACTCGATCGGGTGCGGCTCCGCGAACTTGTGCCACGCCTCGTACAGCGCGAACAGGCCACCGAGGCTGAACAGCACGATCGCGACGATGAACGCGTACATGTAGCGCTCGCGCCCGTAGCCGAACGGGTGCTCCTCGTCCGCGGCCCGCCGGGCGCGCCGGCCGCCCAGCAGGAGCAGCAGCTGGTTGCCGGAGTCGGCCAGGGAGTGCACCGACTCCGCGAGCATCGAGCTGGACGAGGTGAGCAGGAACGCGACGAACTTCGTCACCGCGATCCCGAGGTTCGCGGACAGCGCCGCGATGATCGCCCTGTTCCCGCCGCCGTGCGCCATGCCGGTCCTCCCGCTGGTGGTCGGGCGACCACCGTCCCCCGGGGCCGACCTGCGCGGGGGCCCGAGCGGAGATGCTAGACCGCGCGGGCCTCGTCGGCGAGGAGGACGGGGATGCCGTCGCGCACCGGGTACGCCAGCGGCCGGTCCGGGTCGGTCGAGACGAGCTCGGGCTCGCCTCCGGGGCCGACGCCGTCGACGAGCGTCGCGCCGGTCACCGGGCAGCGCAGCAGCTCGCGCACCCAGGGGGCCAGGCCGGTCGTGTCCGCCACGTCTCAGGCCTCCTGCCGGACCAGCGCGAGCACGTCGTCGCGCACCTTCTCCATGACGTCCTCGTCCGCCGCCTCGACGTTGAGGCGCAGCAGCGGCTCGGTGTTCGACGCGCGCAGGTTGAACCACCACTGCGGCTGGCCGTCCCAGTGCGAGACCGTCAGGCCGTCGAGCTCGTCGACCGTGACCGGCCCGGCGCCCTGCTGCGTCACGTACGCCTCGACCACGCGGGCGCGGGCGGCGGCGACGTCGGCGACCCGGGAGTTGATCTCCCCGGACGCGCTGTAGGGCTGGTACTGCTCGGCGAGCGCCGACAGCGGGTGCGGCTGACCGCCCAGCGCGGCGAGGACGTGCAGCGCCGCCAGCATGCCGGTGTCCGCGAAGAAGAAGTCACGGAAGTAGTAGTGCGCGGAGTGCTCGCCGCCGAACACCGCCTGCGACTCGGCCATCTGCGCCTTGATGAACGAGTGGCCGACCCGGGTGCGGACGGCCTTCGCGCCGGCGGCCGTCACCAGGTCCGGCACCACCATCGACGTGATGAGGTTGTGGATCACCGTGGGCGTGCGGCCCTCGGCCTTCTCCCGCTCGATCTCGCGCAGGCCCACGAGCGCCGTGATCGCCGACGGGCTGACCGGGTCGCCGTTCTCGTCGACGACGAAGCAGCGGTCGGCGTCGCCGTCGAACGCCAGGCCGATGTCCGCGCCGTGCTCGACGACGGCCTTCTGCAGGTCGCGCAGGTTCTCCGGCTCCAGCGGGTTCGCCTCGTGGTTCGGGAACGTCCCGTCCAGCTCGAAGTACAGCGGCACGACCTCGAGCGGCAGCTCCGGCAGGCCCGCGCCGGTGCCGAGAACCGCGGGGGCCGTGAAGCCGCCCATGCCGTTGCCGGCGTCCACCACGACCTTCAGCGGGCGGATGCCCGACAGGTCGACCAGACCGCGCAGGAACGCCGCGTAGTCGGCGAGGAGGTCCTGCTCGGTGACCTCGCCGCGCTGCCCGGCGTCGGCCGGGACGCCGTCGCGCAGGTACCGGGCCGCGAGGTCGCGCACGGCCGCGAGGCCCGTGTCCTGGCCGACGGGACGCGCGCCCGCCCGGCAGAGCTTGATGCCGTTGTACTCCGCCGGGTTGTGGCTCGCGGTGAACATGGCGCCGGGGACGTCCAGCCGGCCGGAGGCGAAGTACAGGCCGTCCGTCGAGCACAGGCCGATGCGGACCACGTCGACGCCGCGGCCCGCGAGGCCGTCGGCGAACGCGCCGACCAGCTCGGGCCCCGACGGGCGCATGTCGTTGCCGACCACCACGCGGGGCCGGGCGCCCTCGCGCACCTCGGGCAGCACGACGACCTCGGCGAACGCCGCGCCGATGGCGCGCGCCACGTCGGCGTTCAGCTGGTCGGGGACCGTGCCCCGCACGTCGTAGGCCTTGATGAGGCCGGTCAGGTCAGGCAGCGCGGGCGTCTCGGGCACGACGGTCACGCTATCCCATCGCCGCCTGCCGTCCCACGACCCGGCGGCCGTCGTCCACGCCGCGCCGGGCGGTCAGTCGCGCGCCGAGCGGCGCACCACGTCCTCACGGGACAGGGACGTGCCGTCGCCGTCGAGCGGGAACCACGCGCGGTGCTCGCAGTCGTGGCAGGACACGAACGTGACGTCGGTGCCGTCCGCGAGCGTCAGGTGCAGCCGGGTCAGGCGGGTCGACGCGCAGACCTCGCAGGACCCGGTGCCCGGGGCGTGCTCCGCGGCGGCGTGGCTCAGCGAGCCGAGCGGCGTGTCCGTCGCCCGGGCGCGCCGGCCCGGACGCCGTCCCGCGCCACCGCCCCCGGCTGCCGGCACGACCGTCAGTCCTCCTCGCCGCGCAGCACCCGCAGGTGCCCCCGGCGGCGGCCCGGCTCCGGCCCGGCCGGGGACGGCAGCCCGTCCGCCGCGGCCACCGCGGGCTGCGGGGCGGGGCGCCCGGCCTCCCGCACGGCGTCCGCGAGCGCCAGCAGGTCGTCGTGGCTCGGGCCCGTCTCGACGAACTCCGGCGTCAGCCGGACGACCTCCCAGCCGCGCGGTGCCGTCAGGCGCGACGCGTGCTCGGCGCACAGGTCGTAGGAGTGCGGCTCCGCCAGCGTGGCGAGAGGTCCGAGCACGGCCGTCGAGTCGGCGTACACGTACGTCAGGGTGGCGACCGCCGGACGACCGCACGCGGTGCGGGTGCACTGGCGGACGGGTCTCACGGGGTAGACCGTACCGCCGCCCGCGCCCGGGACGCAGGCGCGACCCGCGTTCTCACCCGGATACAGTGCCGGGATGGCACCGACACGGTTCGTCCCCGCGGCCCCGGGCGACCCGGCCGGACCGTCGGGCGGCGCCGGCCCGGTGCGCCGGCGCGACCGCCGCGGCCGCGGCCTGCGGGGGCCGCTGCTGCCCTCGACGCTCCCCGCCCACCGCACCCGCGCCGAGCGGTTCGACGACCTCGTGCTCGACTCGGTGGAGCGCCTCGAGGTCCGCTGGGGCAAGGAGCTCGACGGCGTGGAGTTCGCCGTCGAGGACGTGCCGCCGTCGAACCCGGCGCCCTGGGAGTCCGGCGGCGTGCCGCTGGGCCGGTCGTTCCCCGCGCAGCCGGGCCTGCCGCCGCGGATCGTCGTGTACCGGCGGCCGGTCGAGTCGCGCGCCGCCGACGCGGACGAGCTCGGCGAGCTCACGCACGAGGTGGTCGTGGAGCAGGTGGCGCACCTGCTGGGCCGCTCCCCCGACGAGGTGGACCCCGGTCTCGGGGACGGGCGGTAGCCTGAGCCGGCCATGACGACCCCCGCACCGGACCCCCGCCCGCCCCACGACCCCGGTGCCGGCGACGGCCCCGACCGCCCGGCCGTCCGCGTGGTGTCGGTGGTGTTCCACCCCGGCGACGAGCTCACCGCCTTCACGCGCTCGCTGGCCGACGCGACGACCGCGGACGTCGAGCTGGTGCTCGTGGACAACGGCACCGACCCGGAGGTCGCCGACCGGGTCGCCGCGGCGGCGGGCGGGCGCGTCCTGCGCCCCGGGGCGAACCTCGGCTACGGCGGCGGCGCGAACGCCGGCGCGCGCGGCGCCCACCAGCCCTGGCTCGTGGTCGCGAACCCCGACGTCGTGTGGGAGCCCGGGTCGCTCGACCGGCTGCTCGAGGCCGCCGGCCGGCACCCCGGCGCCGGTGCGTTCGGCCCCGCGCTGCTCAACGAGGACGGCAGCGTGTACCCCTCGGCGCGCGAGCTGCCGTCGCTGACCCAGGGCGCCGGTCACGCGGTGCTGGGCAAGGTCTGGCCGGGCAACCCCTGGACGCGCGCGTACCAGCGGCGCCAGGAGACGGTCGGCGCCGAGCGCGTGGCCGGGTGGCTGTCCGGCGCGTGCCTGCTGCTGCGCCGCGAGGCGTTCGAGGCCGTCGGAGGGTTCGACGAGGACTACTTCATGTTCTTCGAGGACGTCGACCTCGGCGAGCGCCTCGCGCTGGCCGGGTGGGCGAACCTCTACGTGCCGTCGGCGCGCGTCACGCACGTGGGCGGCGTGTCGTGGAAGGCCCGGCCGGCGGCGATGATCTCCGCGCACCACCGGTCCGCCGAGCGCTACCTGCACCGGCGCTACTCCCGGTGGTACCACTGGCCGGTGCGGGTCGCCGTCTCGGCCGGGCTGCGCCTGCGCGAGGCGCTGGAGCTGCGCGCGGCCCGCTGAGCAGGCGACGGTCCCGGGGGCCGTCGGGCCCGGCGGTTCAATCCAGGCCGACGCGGCGGCCCTCGCGCACCTGCGCCTGCGTCACCGACTCGGAGTCGGTGAGCGGGGAGACGACCGACAGCAGGTTCCCGTCGCCGCGCTCCACCATCGCGACCAGGGCCCAGGCGACGTCCGCGGCGGGGTCGTCCGCGGGCAGCACCTCCACGCCGACGACGTCGTCCGCGAGGTCCGCGACCGGGACGGAGACCGTCGAGCCCACCGGCACCTCGACGTCCTGGTCCGCCACCTCCCCGTCGGCGCGGTGCGCGCGCAGCGTCACCGTCGTGACCGGGCCCGCCGGGGCGTCCTCCTCCGCGTCGGGGTCGGGGCGCTGGCCCTGGGTCGGCTCCGGGCTCGGCGCGGCGGAGGCGCTCGGCGCGGGGCCGTCGCCCGAGCCGACGGCGTCCCCCGTCGGCACCGCGCCGAGCGTCAGGTAGCCGTCGGCCCCCGCGGGGACGGCCACCAGACCGCCGCCGGCCGGCGTCGACGCGCTCCACGCCCGCTCGAGGCGCGGCTGGTCGTCGAGCTCGCCGGCGACGCCCTCCCGGGCCAGCGCGGCCGACGCCACGACCGGGGCGTCCGCCTCGACCACGGCGGTGTACGTCCCGGCCGGGAGCCCGCCGAGCGACAGGTCGGTGACCTCCCCCGCGGCGAGCTCCAGCCGCTCGGCTCCGGGCAGGACGACGTCCCCGTCCGGGCCCAGCAGGCGCACGGCGGCGGTCGCGCCGCCGTCACCCGGCGCGAGCACGCGCAGCACCCCGGCCTCGGGGTCGTCGACGTCGGCGGCCGGGACCCGGATGCCCGGGACGAGCTGCGTCGTCGCGGGCGGGGCGCCGGGCGTCACGAGGTCGGTGCCCCGGGGCGTGAACCCGTCGAGCAGCGAGTCCTGGAGGTAGGCCGAGACCTGGCCGCCCGCGGCGGACAGGTGCACCGCGATCCGGCGCTGCTCCGCCGCGACGCCCGGCAGCACGACCACGCGCTGCTCGCCAGGAGCCACGAGCGTGGTCGCGCCGGCGCCGAGGTCCACGGGACCCGACGGGCCCCACAGCTCGACGGTGACCTCGGCGGGCGTGGCGCCGGGGTTCACGACGACGAGGTCCGCGGTGCTCTCCAGCGACGTGCTGCCGCCGACCAGCCACAGGTCGGACGCCGGGCGCGCGCACGACCCGGCGGCGAGCCCGCGCAGGTCGCCGTCGGTCACGCGCGACGACGTCACGCCGGCGACGCGGGCCGGCTCCCCGTCCACGGGGTCGGCCCGCAGCACCACGGGGGCGGGCGGGGAGGACAGCGCCGCCGCCCCGGCCTCGAACGCCGTCGCGTCGCCGCCGAGCGGGGTCAGCGACGCGGAGCCGGACAGCTGCGCGTCGAACGCGGTGACCGACTCGACCGGGGCCACCGGCACGCGGTCGAACTCGGAGTCCCCCGCGCCGTCCTCGTCCGGCAGCCGCAGCGGCCCGGGGCACACCAGCGTCGTCCGGCCGGCGTCCACGGCGACGGCCGCCGGCGGCACCGCGGAGGGCCGGGGCGCGGGCGCGACGGTCGCGACCGCGACGGCGCCACCGGCCAGGCCGAGCACCACCAGGCCGGACAGGATCCGCGCCGTGCGCCCGTCCCGCCGCGCCACCGGGGACGTGCCGTGCGTCGTGGTCGTGGTCATCGTCGTCCCGCCCGCCTGCGCCGGACCGGCAGCGCGAGCAGCAGCGCCAGCACGCCGACCACCACCTGCGCGACGGTCCACGCCGTCTCACCGGGGGCGTCGTGCACGACGACGAGCCGCCCGCCCGACGCGCCCACCTCGAAGGTCTGACGCCACCCGTCGTCGACGACCCGCAGCGGCCGGCCGTCGAGCGTCGCCCGCCAGCCGCGGTCGCTGCGCTCGGCCAGCACGAGCAGCCGGCCCTCGTCGCCGGGCCCGATCCGGGTGTCGACGCGCCCGACGACGCCGGGCTGCGTCGGCACGGCCTCGGCGCCGTCGCCCGTCAGCCGCTCGGCGTCGCGGACCGCCCCGGCGTCCGGCACCAGCCGCGCCCACGCGGTGACGGCCGTGCCCGAGGACGCGTCCGCGGAGGGCTGCACCCGCCAGATCACGCCGCTGCGGCCGTCGGTGATCCGCTCCAGGCCGGGCGTCGAGTCCAGGCGACCGATCAGCGACGCGCGGGCCTGCTGGGCCGCCACCTCGCCGGAGCGGTCGGCGGGCAGCGGCGGCACGAGCACGTCCGCCACCGCGAGCGCCGCGAGCTGGGCCGCCACGTCGGTGCTCGAGCCCACCGACAGCCGGCCCACGGCAGCCTGCACCTCGGCGGTGGCCTCGTCGGCCTCCGCCGCCGACGGGTCGCCGAGCGGCCCGTCCAGCCCGGCGGTGCGGGTGGCCGCGGCGTCGTCCAGGACGCGCGGTCCGTCGCCCCGCAGCAGCTGCCACTCGGTGATGCGGCCGTCGTCCGACGGGGACAGCGCGAGCACGCGCGGCGCGTCCTCGGACTGCTGCGTCTGCCGCCCGATGGCCGGGACGACCGCCCGGTCCATGGTGCGCAGCTCCGAGGCGGTGCCGTGCCGGACGTCCAGCGCCCACCCGCCCCAGGCGACCAGCGGCAGCACGACCACGACCGCCGCCACCGCGACCGCCGTGAGCTGCCGCCAGCCGAACGTCGCCCGGCCCAGCCGCGCGCTCAGGCCCCGCGTGCCGACCACCGCGGCCGTGAGGAGCCCCGCGGCGGCGACGGACGCCCCCGCGCCGGCCCACCCGGTCACCGCCGTGCCGTCGTCGTCCCCGACCACGACCCGCACCGCGACCAGGGCCGCGCCGACGCCGACGGCCGCCGTGAACCAGCCCAGGCGCACCGCCCGCGCGTGCGGGGCGCCCCGCAGCAGCGCGAGGAGGGCCAGGAGGGCGATCGCGCCGCCCGGCACCGCCGGCCACCACGCGGCGACCGCGTCGGGCAGCGGCAGCCACGACGGCACGAGCGCGCCCGCGTCCGCGGGCACGCCCAGCAGCGCCGCCGTCGCCGAGGGCGCCGACGACGCGGTCGGTGCGCCCGGGTCGGCGAGCAGCAGCCGCACGCCCTCGGTGCCCCGCGAGACGGCGGCGGCGAGGGTCGGGCCGAGCAGGACCAGCGCGGGCACGGCCGCCAGCACGACGCGCCACCGGCGACCCGCCGGGGAGCACGCGGCGACGACCAGCAGCACGAGCACGCCGGGCAGCAGCAGGGACGGTGCACCCGCCGCGACGGCGGCGAAGGCGAGCGACGCGGCGGCGGCCGCCGCGATCGAGCCGGACGGCCGGGCGGGGGGCGGGACGGCGTCGCCGTCGGGCACGCGGGAGGCGGCGTCGGGGGGGCCGGCGGCGTCGCCCTCGGTGGGCGCGGGGCGGTGAGCGTCGGGAGCGGGGTCGTCGGCGGCGGGGACGTGCCCGTCGGCGGCGGGCCCGTCCGTCGCGGCGCGTCCCCCGTCCGCGGCGTCCTCGTCCGCGGCCCGGGCGTCGCGCTCCGCCCCGGGAGCGTCCCCGTCCACCGGGGCCGTCACGGACGCGGGGCCGCGGCTGCCGCTCGCCGCCACCGTCGGCGTGCCGCGCACCGGTGTCGGCGTGTCCCCGCCGGCGAGGGCGGCCCGCTCCGGGCGGTCGGCCTGGTCGCCGCGGACCCGGCCCGGACCGTCCTCCTCGTGCCCGTCCGCGTCGTCGCCCGCGTCCGCCGCGCCGTGCCCGCCGGCGCGCGCCCACGCCTCGGGGTCCGGCCACTCGTCCGCCCCGGGGTCGGCGCCCGGGCGCGGTGCCTCGGCGCCCCGGGCGGCCGTGGCGACCCCCGGCAGCACGACGTCGACCTGCTGCACGCCGACCGCCCGGGCCAGCGCGAGCACGAGCCACGGCAGCGCCACGTGCACCAGCACGGCCCCCACGCGCCCCTGACCGGCGGCGAGCAGCAGGCTCGGCAGCGCCGCCCAGACCACGGCCGCCCACGCCCGCACGCCGACGGACCGCGTCGCCGCGCCGGCGGCGAACCACGCGCCGAGCCCGGCGAGCAGCACGGAGCCGAGCAGCAGCACCGTGACGGCGACCGCGAGGCTGCCCCCGGCGAGCGCCGTGCCGGGCAGCAGCGCGGTCAGCAGCGCGTCCGCCGGGCCGGGGTTGCCCAGCCCGCCCGCGACCCACGTGCTCGTCGTCGCGTCCCAGACGTCGCCGAGGCCGGAGGCGGCGCCGACGAGCGCCCCGCCCACCAGCGTCTGGCCCCCGAGCGTCCGGGTGACCAGCGGGCCGAACGCGACGGCGGTGACCGCCACGAGCACCACCGCGAGCGCACCGAGCACGGCACGTCGGCGCACCGCGAGGGCCGCGAGCTCGCGCAGCTCGAGCTCCGAGGGCGCCCGCACGACGCGGCGGGCCTCCGCCCGCGTGAGGCGCCGGTCGCGCCACTGGCGCCACACGGTGCGGGCGTCGGCCTGCAGCGGGCGCAGCGTCCGCCGCGGCAGGCGCCGCGTGCGGCGGGCCTGCCGGCGCGCCCGCACCACGGCGGCGGGGCGGCCGAGGGCCCGCAGCGGGGCGGCGACCTCGGCGGCGGCGAGCACGGGTTCCTTGCCGGCGATGCGCACCAGCACCCGGACCGCGCCGGCGAGGACGGCCATCACCGCGACGAGCGGCAGGAGCGGCAGCGGCGCCCAGACCAGGCGCTGGTGCAGCAGGGCGGTGCGCCGGGCGGCGTACGAGCGGCGCGGGTCGGCGTTGTCGGGCTCCCCGTCCGCGTCGAGGTCCACGACCTGCGCCACGTCGGTGCCCGGGTCGCGCAGCGCGTGGTAGCCGGCCTGGGCGTGCCGGACCACGGCGGCGGGCACGACCACGACCCGGTGGCCCGCGAGCCGCGCACGACGGCACAGGTCCAGCCCGTCGCCGAACGGGCCCAGGGCGGGGTCGGTGCCGCGCAGGTCCTCCCATACGTCGCGCCGCACGAGCGCGCCGACCAGACCGACGCCCAGCACGTCCTCGCGCCCGTCGTGCTGGCCCTGGTCGACCTCCCCGGGCTCGACGTCCACCGTCCGGCGACCGGACAGCGACGTGCGCACGCCGACCTCGAGCAGCCGCGCCGGCGCGGTCCAGGTGCGCTGCTTCACGCCGGCGACGGCCACCGAGGGGGCGGCCTCGACGGCCCGGACCAGCTCGGCCAGCGCGGTGGGGTCGGGCGCGGAGTCGTCGTGGAGCAGCCACAGCCAGCGCGGGGCGCCGGCGCGCTCGGCCGCGACCACCGCACGCACCGCGTCGCCGAAGGTCCGCGCGCCGGTGGCGGTCAGGACGGTGGTGCTGCCGGCGGGGAGGCCGGCGTCGCGGACGGTCGCCGCGAGGGCGGGGTCGGGGCGGTCGCCGGCGTCGACGACCAGGACGCGGGCGGGCGCACGCACCTGCGCGGCCAGCGCGCGCAGCGAGGTCGCCAGGAAGCCGGTGACGCCGTGGGTCACGAGCACCGCCGTCACGGGCGCCGGTGCGGCCAGCGACCCGGTGGCGGGCGCGGGGGCGTCCGGCGCGGTGGTGCTCACGACGTCAGCACCCCCGCGAGGCGGGGGTCAGACCACACGCCGCTTGAGCTTGCGCCGCTCGCGCTCGGAGAGCCCGCCCCAGATGCCGAAGCGCTCGTCGTGCTCCAGCGCGTACTCCAGGCACTCGCCCCGCACCTCGCAGCCGGAGCAGACCTTCTTGGCCTCGCGGGTCGAGCCGCCCTTCTCGGGGAAGAACGCCTCGGGGTCGGTCTGGGCGCACAGCGCGCGCTCCTGCCAGCCCATGATGCCGTCGTCCTCGGGCGCGCCGAACAGCGGCAGGACGCTCGCGAGCGCCGGGTCCTGGCGGGGAGCCTCGGCTCCGGCGTCGGACGGGAAGGGTCCCTCGTCATCGAGCAGACTCCACATGTGTGCCTCCCCCGTCGTGCTCGGTGATCAGTGGTCAGCGGCTGCCGCAGCACGGGCCGTTCCAGGGAATTACACGCGTGTCGTTCGGCGTAGTCAAGCGGAAGAGTGCTATTGGCGGGCTCTGCGGGCGATTTGTCCGGTTGAGCGTCGTCGTGCGGCACCTAGGCTGCCGTCCGTGCCCACGACTCCCCCGCCGAGCCCCCGCCGACCCGCCACCGTCGCCGCCACGCTGTCCGCCCTGCTCACCGAGCCGGGCCGCCCCCGCGTCACGTGGTACGGGCCCGCCGGGGAACGCATCGAGCTCTCCGGGGCCGTGCTCGACAACTGGGTGAGCAAGACCACCAACCTCCTCGTCGAGGAGCTGGACGCCGGACCGGGCACGACGGTGCGGGTCGACCTGCCGCCGCACTGGCGCTCGGTGGTGTGGACGCTCGCCGCCTGGCGCGTCGGCGCGACGGTCCTGCCGCCCGGCGCCCCGGACGGCGACGTCGTCGTGACCGACCGCCCGGACGCCGCCCCGCCGCGGGGTGCCGCGGTGGTCGCCGTCGCACTGCCCGCGCTGGCGCGCCGGTTCGACGGCGGCCTGCCGCCCGGTGCGCTCGACGCGGCGGCCTCGGTCATGACGTACGGCGACGTCGTCGGCTGGGCGCCGGAGGTCGAGCCGCAGCGGGAGGCCCTCACCGGCGTGCCGGGCGGGGAGGTGCGGCACGCGGACCTGCTCGAGCGGGCGGCGGGCGCGGCCGCGCGGGACGGCGCCGCGGGGGCCCGCGTGCTGCTCGAGGTCGGCGACGACCGGGCGGCCACGCCGTCGGCCGCCCTCGCGGTGCTGGGCGTGCTCGCGGGGGGCGGGTCGGTGGTGCTGCTGCGCCCCGAGGCCGGCGACGACGCCGCGCGGGCGGACCGGGTGGCGGCGACGGAGCGCGTCACCGCCCGGCTCTGACACCCGTCAGCCCGCCGGGACCACCGTCCCGTCCTCCTGCACGAGCCCGACCCACACCTCGCTCCAGGTGGTGTCCACCTCGCGGGGCGGTCCGGTGAGGGTGCGGCCCAACGTCTGCGACCACGTGCCGCCGACCGACGCGGACGGGGGCACGGACCACGGGTAGTCCGCGGCGTCGAACGACAGCGCCGCGACCGGTCCCCCGCCCCACGCGTCGCGGATCGCCGCGAGGTCGGCCGCCGACGGCGGCTCGAGCAGCTCGACCACCTCGACGTCGCACAGCACCCGCAGCGTCGCCAGGTACCGGAACGGGCTGGAGTGCGTCCACACGACGCGGTCCACGCCGAGGTCGTCCAGGGCGTCGCACACCGCGTGCGCCTGCGTGGCACGGCCGGACAGCTCGACGACGCCCGCCCCGGGACGCCACGTGGTCAGGGGGAACGCCACGACGGCGACGGCCAGGACGCCCGCGACGACGCGGCGGCCCCGCACCACGGCGCGCGACGGCGCCCCGCGGGCGGCCCGCACCGCGGGACCCCGCGGCCGGGCCGCCCCCGCGAGCGCCGCGAGCGCGCACGTCGCCGCGACCAGCAGCCCCGGGAACGTCGCCGGGACGAGGCGCCGCACGGCCCACACCTGGTCCGGCGTGATGCTCACACGCACCAGCGGGAACACCGCCGCGACACCGACCACCGCCACCACCAGCGCGGCTCCCGCGTCCCGGCGCGCGACGGCCCGGCGCGCGAGCAGCGCCAGCCCCGCGAACCCCAGCACCACCACCGGGACACCCAGGTACCACGACACCCACGCGAGCGAGCGCTCGTCGTAGGAGCGCGACGGGTCGACCGGCTCCCCCGCCGCCTGCTGCAGGACGCTCACCGCGTAGCCGTACCCGCTCCCCGGGTCCGTGTGGTGCGCCTGCCACCACAGCGGCCGGGACGCCAGCACCACGCCGAGGGCCACCACGGCGACGGCCGCGACCGTCCCCAGCGGCCGGCGGCGGGCGTGCACCGCGCCCCGCACCCGCGCGAGCAGGCGGCCCGGCGCGAGCAGCACGGCGACCGCCACCGCGACCAGGACCGCGGTCGCGACCAGCAGCGCCGTCACGCGCCCCGCCCGCTCCCCGACGTAGTCCGGGCTGAGCACGAGCACGTCCACCAGGCCGAGGGCCACGGCCATCGAGGCCGCGGCCAGGGCGGCGACCCCGCCCCGGGCGGCCGCCCGCCGGTCACGGGCGCCGAGCGGCGTCGCGCCGACGACGGCCACGCCCACCGCGAGCCCCGCCACGGCGACCGCCCCGTCGATCCGGGCCGTCCCGACGGCCCCCACCAGCAGCCCCGCGAGCGCCCAGCGCGCCCCGGCCCGGCGCCCGCCGGCCTGCCACGTGCCGAGCGCCACCGCGAGGCCGCCGCAGAGCAGCGCCACGGTGAGCGGCTCCGTGTAGGCCGCCCGCGTGAGCACCAGGTACGGCAGGCTCAGGCCCAGGGCGGCCACCGGCAGCAGGGCCCAGCCCGGGCCGACCAGCCGTCGCGCGAGCGCGAACACCGCGACCAGGCCCACGGCCCCGATCGTCACGTTCCCCGCGAGCACCGCGCGCTCGCCGCCCGCCCAGCCCTGGACCGCGAGCAGCGCGGGCAGCATCGAGCTGCCCTGGGCGTGGAGCGCGCCGCCGTGCAGCGCGAACGCCTCCGTCGCCGCGCTCGCGCCGGGCACCGCGGCCGCGGCGGCCTGCGCCGCGCCGACCGGGACCGGCGCGGCCGGGTGGTCCGTGAGCCACAGCGCCTTCAGCGTGAGGAAGCCGGGGTCGCGGTTCACCACGACGTACTCCGCCACGGCGCGCAGGCCGAGCACCACCCAGCCGGTCACGAGCACCGCGAGCCCGCCGAGGGCCAGCAGCTGCCCCCGGGTCGCCGGCGGGGGCGGCGGGACGAGGCGCCACGTGGCGGCGGCGAGCAGCGCCGCGAGCGGCAGCACCACCACCGGGGTGGCCCGGCCGGCGAGCACCGCGAGCAACGCCGCCAGGCCCACGGCCAGCAGCAGCACCGGGAGCCGGTCGGGCAGGCCCAGCAGCACGCGCGCCGCCCGGGCCGCGCCGCGGGGCCCCGGCACGCGCACCTCGCTCACGGCGTCAGGGGACGTCGGCCTGCACCAGCGTGCCGCCGCCCCGCACGGTCAGCTCGCCGTCGGAGGCCGGCACGAACGCCGCCTGCCCGCGCGTGAGCTCGAGCTGCCCGTCGGCCGTGGAGGACACCGTGAGCCGGCCCTCGAGGCAGAGCAGCACGCGCGGCCCGCGCCCCGGCAGCGGGTGCGTCTGGCCGTCGGACACCCGCGTGACCGACAGCTCGAAGTCGTCCACCGGCGCGTAGTACACCCGGGTGGCCCCGTGGAACTTCTCGGGGGCGATGCGGATCGGCGGCGCCGCGACGTAGTCGACGTTGCGCAGCAGCTCGTCGACGTCGACGTGCTTGGTGGTGAGCCCGGCGCGCAGCACGTTGTCGGACGACGCCATGACCTCGATGCCGACGCCCTTGAGGTACGCGTGGACGCCGCCGGCCGGGACGAACAGGGCGTCGCCGGGCTGGAGGGTCACGGGGTTGAGCAGGAGCGAGGTCACCACGCCGGGGTCGCCCGGGTAGGCCTCCTGCAGCCGCACGACCGTCCGGTCCGCCCGCGGCGACGGGGAGCCCTCCGCCAGGCGGGCGGCGCACGCGTCGGCCACCTCGCGCACCTCCTCGGGCGTCGGGCGGGTCTCGGGTCGCAGCAGGCGGGTGAACGCCGCCCGGATCCCCGCCGCCGACGGCTGCGCGGCGAGCACCTCGCGCAGGTCCTTGGCGAGCGGGGCGTCGAGCCCGTGGAGCAGCTCGGCCGCACGGCGCGGCGCGCGGAACCCGCACAGGGCCTCGAACCGTGTCAGCGCGTACACGAGCTCGGGCTTGTGGTTGCGGTCCTTGTAGTTCCGGTGGGGGGCGTCCAGCGGGACGCTCGCCGCCTCCTCGCGGGCGAAGCCCTCGCGGGCGCGCTCGACGCGGGGGTGGACCTGGAGCGACAGGGAGGTCTGCGCCGCGATCACCTTGAGCAGGTACGGCAGCCCCGGCCCGAAACGGGCCTCGACGTCGGGCCCGAGCACGGCAGCGGCGTCGGCGGCGATCACCTCGGGCATCGGAGCACCCGGGGTGCCGTCGTCGCGGGTGCACCGCGACGGCGCGCTCGGGTGGGCGCCGAACCACGCCTCGGCGACCGGCTCACCGGTGGCCGGCAGGCCGAGCAGCGTGGGGATCGCCGTCGGCGACCCCCACGCGTACGTCTGGAGGGAGCTGGTCAGTCGGTACAACGCCCTGTCCTCCTGGCTGGCCGGCCGGACCGGCCGAGAGGACCGGTGGCCGCCGATGCTACCCAGCGGCGGCTCAGCCGCGCGCGACCCGCAGGATGACGTCGACCTGGCGCAGCGCCTTCTCGCGCACCGCCGGCAGCGCGGCCGCGAGCTGCTCGCGCACGGCGGCGCGCCGCTCGACGAGCTCCGCGAGCTTCGCGCGGACGCCCTCCTCGGTGGCGGCGTCGTGCCCGAGCGCCCACTCCGCGAGCCCGAACATGTCCAGCACCTCGCGGTACTTGTGGCTCCACCCGATCACCAGGGTCGGGACGCCCGTCGCGAGCGAGGACACCATCGCGTGGAACCGGGACGCCACGAACAGGTCGCAGCGCCCGATGAGGTACCGCAGGCCCTGGGACCCGAGCTCGGCGTCCACGAACAGCACCTTGCTGGTGTCCCGCAGGCGCGCGTAGATCTCGCGGCACAGCGGCAGGTCGTTGTTGTGCGTCTTGTCGGTGTTGCCGCGGGCGCTGTGGGCGACCAGGAACACCGGGCGGCCCAGCTCGCCGGTGATGTGGTCGACCAGGCGGGCCACCTCGCCGACGTAGTCCTCGCCGCGGGCCTCCGCGCCCTTGCGCAGCACCGCGGACGGCGAGACGCCGACGACGTCGCCGCCGTCGAAGAACGACGTGTCCACGGCCTCGCGGGCGCGGGCCGCGTCCTGCTCCGTGACGTCCAGGGTGAACGCCAGGTCGGCGCCCTCCGTCACGTTCGTCAGGCCCAGCCCCTCGAGGTGCTCGTGGGTGACCGCGCCGCGCGAGACGATGGCCGCCATCCGGGGCAGCAGCGCCTTCGCGGCGAACCGGTTGGCCGGCTCGCGGAACGGCCCCATCGCCTGCGCGCACTTGACCACCGGGGTCCCGACGAACAGCGCCGGCAGGATGCTCGCGACGTTGTAGACGAGGAACTTGCCGCGGCCGTCGACGAACGTGATGCCGCCCTGGTCCAGCAGCACGTCCGCGGTCGCGAGCGCCTTGACCTCCGGCACCGCGTCCTGGATGGCCTTGCGCAGCGGCGGCAGCAGCCGGTGCAGCAGCGCCGCGCCGTTGATGAGGACGCCGAGCCGCAGCGGGGAGGCGTCGAGCACGGTCATGTTCCGGTACTCGTTCTGCTGGGCGTCGGAGCGCGGGTACATGCTCAGCAGCACGAAGCGGGCCTCCGGGTCGCGCTCCGACAGCTGCTGCACCCCGCTCTCGAGCATGGCGGCGGCACCCTTGTTGCCCGACAGCGCGGACCCGATCACGGCGTACTTCATGCGGGACGACCTTCCTTGAGGCGGCGCGCGGTCCGCAGGCTGCGGGCCTTCAGCGCGGCGTAGACGAGGGCGACGACACCGTCGCCGACGGTGCTGAGCAGGCGCGCGACGAGCGAGAGCACGATCGCCTGCTCGACGGGCATGTAGCGGGAGGCGAGCAGCACCACGACGCCCTCCCGGACGCCGAGGCCGGACGGGACGAACACCGCCATGATGCCGACGGCGCCCGCGAGCACGTACGCCGCGGCCAGCGGCAGGTACGCGCTCGCCGGGACGTCGAGGAACGACACGGCGATGAGCACGAAGCCGACGCCGTTGAGCACCCGCGGCAGCAGGAACTCGAGCTGGTAGCGCAGGCTGCGCGCCGGGCTGAGGAAGTACTCGTGCGGGACGTCGCGCTTGATGGCCCGCCTGGCCACGAGGTTCAGGCCCCAGCGGAACACCCGCCGGTCCATGACGAGCAGGAGCGGCACGAGGGCGAGCAGCGCCGGCAGCAGCGCCTGCACGAGGTCGGCCGACGGGTCGGTGAACGCGTCCGCGAACGCCAGGACCACGACCGCCGGGACGATCGAGCCGATGAGCAGGAACACGTTCTCGTAGACAAACGTGATGACGACCAGGGTGCGCGAGATGCCGCGCCCCGCGCCCCACACCACCTTGTTCGCGACGGAGCCGACCTGGCCGGGGATGTACTTCAGCAGCCAGGACGCGCACTGGACGCGGACCGCCTCGAGCCGGCCGACGTGCACGTCGCCCAGGTGCTCGAGCACCGCGCCCCACAGCAGGCCGGACAGCACGACCGCCGCCGCGAACAGCACCACGGCCGCGACCGTCCAGCCGTTCACGCGGACGTCGATCTCGCGCACCGCGTCCCAGTTGTCGGCGAGCCCCCGGCCGAAGAAGTAGGCGACGACCGCCAGGACGACGACGGTGACGGCCCCGCGGGCGAGGCGCTTACGAGTCAAGGCTGTTGTACGTCCGCAGGACGTCGAGGTCCTTCTTCTGCGAGAACGCGACGAGGCCCTCCGGGTCGGCGTGGCCCACGGCGATCAGCATGATGACGCGCTCGTGCGGCTGCAGGTGCAGGGTCCGCGCCATCTTGCGCTCGAGCGGCTCGAAGTCCGGCCAGTTGATGACGCTCGAGCTCAGGCCCAGCGTCTCGAGCGCGAACATGAAGGACATCGCGGCCAGCGACGCGTCGACGTACGGGACGTGGCGGTCGCGCGGCGAGAAGTACGAGTCCAGCCGGCCCTTGACGACGACGACCGTCGGGATCTGGTGGCCGTAGCCCGCGGCGCCGAACGGGATGGACGCGACCTTGCGCACCTGGTCCGGGTCGTCGAACACGAGGAACTCGTACGGCAGGCGGTTGCAGGCCGTCGGCGCCTGGCGGCCCACGGCCAGCGCCATGTCGACCAGCTCGCGGTCGACCGGCTTGTCGAGGAACCAGCGCACGGAGCGGCGCTGCTTCGCCAGCGCGAGCATCTGGTCGTACGTCACGCCGCTCGACGGGATGGTGCCCTGCGGGTACGGCTTGGTCACGCCGTCCGTCGGCACGGCGCGCACGGACTCGAACACGGCCCGGGCCCGGTCGACCACCGGGTCGGCGACCGTGATGAGGGCGAAGTACTCGGCCAGCACGTCGTGCGCCCACGACAGCTCGCTCGCGTCCAGGGCGGGGGCGTCGTGCGTGCGCTCGACCGCGTGCTGGTAGAACTCGACCGTCTCGAGGATGTAGTCCTTCGCGAACACGTCCCGCCGGGGACGCATGAGGATCCCCTTCTCGAGCCGGTGCACGTTGCGCCGCAGCTCGACGTGCGTGACGCGGTGCCGCCCGAGGTTGCGGTAGTAGGCGCGGCGCCCGGACAGCACCGCCCACTGCTCCCGGTTGAACGTCGCGAGGCCGAGCACCGAGTACACGGTGCTGCCCGCGCGGCTGGAGCCGCCGACCTCGAGCACGGCGCGGGTGGCGCCCTCGTAGGTCTTGCGGATGGCGGGCACCGCGAGCAGCTGCTTGGCGATGCGCTTGAGCTTGGAGATCACGAACGAGGTCCTCGTGGCAGGGCGGTCCGGTGGCTGGTGACGGGCCGCGGGCGCAGGAAGTCTACGGGATGGCGACCCCGGCGGGACCGGGACCTCCGGGCGTCCCGACTAGGCTGTCACGCGCCGCGACCCCTCACGAACCCGGATCCCGATGCGCTCTCGCACGCCCTCGACCGCCCCCGGCCGCCCGGCCTGGCTGCTCTGGCTGGCACGGAACGTCACCGCGCTCGCCGCGTGGGGCAGCGTCCTCGCCTTCACCGCCCTGACCATCGGGCCCGCGCTGGCGGGCCGTGGCGTGTTCCTGGGCACGGACGTCCTGACGCAGCTCGCGCCGTGGCGCGACGCGGTGGGGCTGCACCCGCCGACGAACACGTGGATCGGCGACACGATCGACTCGCAGGTCCCGAAGAACCAGGCCCTCGCGACCGCGCTGCGCACCGGGTCGAACCCGTGGTGGAACCCGTACATCATCGGCGGGACCCCGCTGGGGTCGATCCCCGGCACCGGGCTGATGTCCCCGATGTCGTGGGCGTGGTTCCTGGTGCCGGCGAGCTACGCCACGGGCCTGACGAAGCTCATCGAGATCACCGTCGCCGTCGTCGGCATGACCCTGCTGTGCCGCCGGCTCGGCCTGTCGGCCCGGGCCGGAGCCGTGGGCGGGCTGGTCTACGTCGCGAGCGGGTTCATGATCGCGTGGACCAACTGGCAGCACACGCGCGTGGCGGCGCTCATCCCCCTCGCCTTCTGGGCGACGGACCGTCTGCTGATGAGGCGACGGTGGCGCGACACGATCCCGCTGGCCGTGATCGTCGCCGCGATGCTCATGCTCAGCTTCCCGGCGGTCGTCGGGTACGCCGCCTACGCGATCGTCGTCTTCGCGGTCGTCCGCATGGTCGCCGTCCGCGCGCCGCTGCGCACCTGGCTGCGGGCGCTCCTGCTGGGAGGCGCCGCCGGCGCCCTCGGGATCGCGCTGTGCGCGTGGCAGATGCTGCCGTTCATCAACGAGGCGATGACCACCATCGACTTCGAGGCGCGGCAGGCGACCCCCGGCCACCACCTGTGGTGGTCGAGCGTCGCGAGCACGCTGGTCCCGCAGATGATCGGGGACGTCGCGAACCAGACGGAGAGCACCTGGCTGTCCCCGTTCAACCCGGTCGAGTCCTTCTCGTACCTCGGCGCGGGCGCGCTCGTCCTGATCTGCACCGCGGTGCTGGCACGTCCCCGCCGCGGGTCCGGCTGGGTGCCGGCCTACGCGGTCGGCGGCATGCTCGTCGGGGCGTGGCTCGTGTACCAGGGCGGCGCCGCCCTCGGCCTGGTCCAGAACCTGCCGGTGTTCTCCAACAACTTCATCGGCCGCGTCCGGTCCGTCATCGGGTTCTTCGCCGCGCTCGCCGCCGCCATCGGGTTCCAGGCCCTGGTGCGCCGTGCCGACGCGCGCGACGGCACGGCGGGGTCCGACGTCGACGCGCCACCGACCGCGGATGCCGCGAACGCCGCGGACGGCGAGGACGCCGGCACGCCCGCGCCGGCCCGCCGCCGCACCGCCACCGTGCTGCTCGTGGTCCGGTGGGTGCTCGTCGTCGTGCTGATCGGCGGCATCGGCCTGCTGGTGGTGCGGGGCCTGGACCTGGTGCCGCCGCACGTGGAGGCGCGGCTGCGGGTCGACGCGCTCGTGGCGGCGACGGCCCTCGCCGGGTCGGGCCTCCTGGTCCTGCTCGCGTTCGCGACCCGGCGCCGGTTCCTCGCGGTGGTCGCGGGCGTCGCACTCCCGCTCGTCGTGATGGCCCAGGCCGTGCCGGTCGCGCGGACCTGGTGGCCGATCTCCGACAAGGAGACGTTCTACCCGGTCACGCAGACGCACCAGTACCTGCTCGACCACATCGGCCACGACCGCTACGCCGCCGCGGGCTGGACGATGTACCCCGCCACGTCGAGCTTCTACGGCCTGCGCGCCGTGACCGGCCACTCGTTCCACCAGCCCGAGTGGAAGGCGCTGCTGCTCGCCGCCGACGAGGACGCCATGGCGACGCGCACGTTCTCGCTGCTCGACTTCCCCGCGATGTCCTCGCCGGTGCTGGACCGGATGGCGGTCCGCTACGCGGTGACCGACCCCCGGGCCGCCCCGGCCGGCACGCCCGAGCCGGCGGCCACCGTCACCCGCGAGCAGGTCGTCCAGGGCGCCGTGCTCTCCGTGCCGGTCACCGGGCCCCTCAGCGGGGTCCAGGTGGTCCTCCCCAAGGGGGCGCAGCCGTCGGGCGAGAGCGAGCTCCACGTCCGGGTGCTCGCCGAGGACGGGTCCGTCGTCACGCAGACCTCGCGCCCGCTCCCCGCGACGACGGACCCGTACGGCACCTGGGTCGCCCTCGCGGCCGAGGACGTCGCCCCCGACGCCACCGTCCGGCTCGAGCTGACGGTCGACGGCGTCTCCGAGCTGACCGTGCAGGCCGACGACTCCGGGACGTGGGCGCCGGTCGTCGTGCGACCCGACCCCGACGACGGCCTGACGCTGGTCGATGCGGGGGACGCCACCGTGTACGAGCGCACCACCGCCGCCCCGCGCATCCGCTGGGCCCCCGACGCGGTCGTCGTCACCGACGAGCAGGAGCGCGTCGACCTCATCGCCTCGGGCGACCTGGACCCGTCGACCGTGGTGCTCGAGCACCCCGAGGACGACCAGGACGTGCCCGGGGACGCGCAGGCGGACGTCACGGTGCTGGAGGACGACGGCGGCGTCGTCAGCGCCCGCGTCGACGCGGACGGCGGCGGCTGGCTCGTGTTCGCCGAGGCGGTCCGCACCAAGGGCTGGGGCGTGACCGTCGACGGCGTCGAGCGGACCCTCGTGGACGCGGACGAGGCGATGGGCGCCGTGTACGTCGACGCGGGCTCCCACGTCGTGCGGTTCAGCTACGACCCGCCCGGCCTGCGCACCGGGGCCGTGCTCTCCGTCACCGCCGGCGGCGTCGTCCTGGTGTCGCTCGTGGTGATCGCGGTGGGGGCGCTGCGGCGCCGTCGCCGGGGCGACGACGAGGAGGCCGGCGGCGCGCCGGCCCCGGACGGCGCGGAGCCCACGGACGGCGCGGAGCTCACGGACAGCGCGGAGCCCACGGAGCGGGCGGACGAGGCACCCGCCGACGACGCCGGGGCGGCGGGGACCGGTCGCGTCGACGACGCGGGGGCCGACCGTCCCGACGACGCGGGCAGCCGCCGCGCGGACGGGGACGGCGCGCCCCCGGCGTGACGGCCACCCGGGCCGCGCCCGCGGGTCGCGCCGACGACGTCGCGCGCGAGGTCGCCCGGGCGGCCCGTGGGCATGCGGCATGATGTCCCGCATGCGCACGGCAAGCCAGGGGACCCTCGACCGTCCGCGCCACGTCGAGGGGGCCGCGTGATCGTCGCCCCGCCTCGCGGGGCGGCCGGCCCCTCCGGGGGTGGCCGCACGGTGGCCGTCGTGGGCAGCGGCGGCTTCATCGGCCGGCGCGCGTGCGCCGCCCTCGAGGAGAACGGCCACCGCGTGCTCGGGTTCGACCGCAGCCGGCCCGTGTCCGGGCCGCGCGGGCTCTCCCCCGAGGTCGCCGCGGCGGACTGGGTCGTGTGGGCGGCGTCGTCGATCAACCCGATGATCGCCGAGAACGACCCCGACCGCGTCGGGCTCGACCTCGAGGCGTTCGACCTGCTCCTCGCCGGGCTCGCCGGGGCCGGGAGCCCCGCCCGCGTGCTCCTGCTCAGCAGCGGCGGCACCGTCTACGACGAGGCCGCGGACCCGCCGTACGCGGAGACGTCGCCCACCCGCCCGCGCAACGCGTACGGGCGCGCCAAGCTCGCGCTCGAGCACCGCCTGCACGACGCCGCGGCGCCCGGGCTCGTGCTCCGCGTCTCCAACGCGTACGGCCCCGGCCAGCCCGTGGCCCCCGGCCAGGGCGTCGTCTCGCACTGGCTCCACGCGGTCGCCGGCGGGCAGGACCTGCACGTGTTCGGCGACATGTCGGTGGCGCGCGACTACGTCCACGTCGACGACGTCGTCCGGGCGCTGGTGCTCGCGGTCGAGGCCGGCGCGCCCCCGGACGGGGTCCTCAACGTGGGGGCGGGCGAGCCGACGAGCCTGGAGCACCTCCTCGCCACCGTGCGCGCGACGGTCGGCGGGACGCCCGTGGTCGTGCACCACCACCCCTCCCGGTCGTTCGACGCCCGGTCGACGTGGCTGGACTGCCGCAGGGCCGCCGAGACGCTCGGCTGGCGGCCCCTGACGTCGCTCGCCGACGGCATCGCCGGGACCTGGCGGGCCGTCAGCGCGGGGTCGGTCGCACGGGCTGCCGCGCCGGGCGCCGCCGGGCCGCGCTGAGCGTCACGCCACCCCCGCTCCGGTAACCTGCGGGGGCCGGACGGCTGGTCGAGCGACCGCCGTGCGACCAGCCGACGCCCGCCCACCGGCGGGCACCGACCCACCGGGAGCACCCCTCATGACCCTGGACCTCGCCGCCCTCGGCTACCAGCGGCACGGCACGTCACGCCTGTGGGTCCCGGAGGGCACGGACGCCCCCGAGTTCGGCTACAACGACGGCGACGACTACGAGACCTGGGTCGCCACCTCCGTCCGGGACGCCACCGACGTGTCGTCCCTGTCCCGCGAGGTCGAGCGCCACATCCGGGACTGGCCGTCCCGCTACCACCTGAGCCACCAGCGCGCGAACCTGGTGCGCCCCCTCCTCCCCTCCGTCACGGGTCCGGTGCTCGAGGTCGGGGCCGGCATGGGCGCCGTCACGCGCGGTCTCGGCGAGGCCGGGCTCGAGGTCGTCGCGGTGGAGGGCTCGCCGCGCCGCGCCAGCGTGTGCGCGGACCGCTGCCGCGACCTGCCGAACGTGCAGGTGGTGGCGGACACCATCCAGGGGTTCGGGCACCCCCGCCGGTTCCAGACCGTCGTGATGGTCGGCGTCCTGGAGTACTCCCGCGTGTTCGGGTTCGACGCGGGCGACCGTGACCCGGTCGACGTCATGCTCGAGCACATCGTCGGGCTGCTCGAGCCCGACGGCCAGCTCGTCCTCGCGATCGAGAACCAGCTCGGGCTGAAGTACTTCGCGGGCTTCCCCGAGGACCACGTCGGGCGGCGGATGTTCGGGCTCGAGGACCGGTACGCCCCGGACGGCGTCGTCACGTTCGGCCGGGACGAGCTCGCGCGGCGCCTGCGCGGCGCCGGCCTCACGCACCTGGACTGGTACTACCCGTTCCCCGACTACAAGCTGCCGACCACCGTGGTGGCGCACGACGCGCTGGAGCACGACGGGTTCGACGTGCTCCCGCTGGTCGCGGCGACCGGGCACGCCGACCACCAGGAGCCCGCGACGACGGCGATGGACCTGACGCGCGCCTGGGGGCCGGTCGTCCGCAACGGGCTGGTCGCGGACCTGTCCTCCTCGTTCCTCGTCCGCGCCTCCGCGGCCGAGCTGTCGCCCGTCGGCCCGCTCGCCTGGTACTTCGGGTCCTCGGCCCGGCGTCCGGAGTTCGCCAAGGTCACGACGTTCGAGCGCACGGCGGACGGGGTGGAGGTGCGGCGTCGCCGTCCGCTGCCCGACCTCGCCACGACCGTCGCCGGCATCGGGGTGAGGCTCGAGGACGAGCGGTACCTCGGGGGCGCCCCGTGGTCCGCGACGCTCGCCGACCGCCTCGGCCGCGAGGGCTGGCGCGCCGAGGACGTCGCGGAGTGGCTGGGCACCTGGCTCGCGGCGTTCTGCGAGCGGGCCGGCGTCGACCCGGCCGCGGGGCCGGAGGCGACCGTCTCCGGCGACCTCCTCGACGCGCTGCCCCGCAACCTGCTGGTGCTGCCGGACGGCCCCCGGTTCATCGACCTGGAGTGGGTCTCCGCGGAGCCGCTGACGCTGGGCTACGCCGTGTTCCGCGCGCTGTACGACGCGCTCGCCTCGCTGGGGCCGGTGGCGGCGCCCGCCGACGGCACGCCGCTGGTGCTGCGGGACGTGCTGGTGGCCGCGGCGGCGGCGCACGGCGTCGCGCTCACGGACGCGGACCTCGCCGCGCACTGGGAGCGCGAGCGGGCGTTCCAGTCGACGGTGCTCGGGGCTCCGGTGGCGACGGACGCCGTGCAGGCCCTCGGCGCCCACCTGCGCGTCCGCACCGACCTGGACGCCGTCATCGCCTCGCACGAGCGCCTGCCCGCCCTGGAGGCGGGCCTGCGGGAGGACGCGCTGCGGCACGCCACGCTGCTCGAGCAGGCTCGCGAGGAGCTCGACCGGACCCGCGCGGGCCTCGAGGGCGAGCTCGCGCAGGCCACGGGCGCGGCCGAGGGCCTGGGCGCCGCCGCGCACGCGCTGCGTGCGCAGGTGGAGGACCTGCACCGCAGCACCTCGTGGCGGGTCACGGCACCCCTGCGCGTGACCTCCCGCCAGGCCGCACGGGCCCGGCGGGTCGCGGGGCGCCTGCTGCGCGGGGGCACCCTGCGCGCCGCGGCACCGACGCCGCCGCCCGCCGGCCCGGACGTGACCGCCGACCTGGACCTGGCCTACTACCGCGCCCGGCACCCCGACCTCGCGGGGCTCGACGACGCGCAGCTCACCGCCCACTTCCGCGACCACGGGCACGCCGAGGGCCGGCTGGGCCGGTCGCTCATGAGCACCGCGGACGTCCACGTGCGCCACCTGGACCCGGCGCGCGAGACCGTCCTGCTGGTCCTGCACGAGGCGAGCCGGACCGGCGCGCCCGTCCTGGGCTGGAACCTCGCCCGCGAGCTCGGGGCCCGCCGGGACGTCGTCGTCGTGCTGCTGCGCGGCGGCGAGCTCGCCGACGACCTGCGGCAGGTCGCGGCGGCCACGGTCCGGCTCGACGTCGACCCGGACACGTGGGTGCCGCACGACGCCGAGGCGCTGGCGGCCGACCTCGTCTCGCGGTTCCGGCCGTCCTGGGCGCTCGCCAACTCCGCGGCGACGCACGCGCTCGTCCCCGCCCTCGACCGGGCAGGCGTGCCGGTGGTGGCGCTGGTCCACGAGTTCGGCTCGTCGATGCGGCCCGCCGGCGTCCTCGCGGGCATGTTCGCGACCGCCTCGGAGGTGGTGTTCTCCGCGCCGATCGTCGCCGAGTCCATGCGCCGCGAGTACGCCGACCTGCTGGCGCGCGAGCCGCACGTCGTCCCGCAGGGGCAGTCCGAGCTCCCCCCGGGCGCCGCGGACGCACCCGGCGCCCGGCCCACGCCCATCGGGACCGACGGCGTCGACGCCGACCTGCCGGAGCGGGACGCCGCCGAGTACCTCGCCGGGCTGGAGCCGGACGCCGTGCTGGTGCTCGGTGCCGGGACCGTCTCCCCGCGCAAGGGCGTCGAGTTCTTCCTCCAGGCCGCCGACCACGTGCGGCGCACCCGCCCGGACGCCCCCGTGCGGTTCGCCTGGGTGGGCCACCGGATCGGCCCGCTCCAGTGGTACGTCGAGGAGCTGCACGAGCAGCTGCTGCGCAGCGGCGTCGGGGACCGCGTCACGTTCCTGGCCCCCGTGGCCGACCTCGGACCGCTCTTCGAGCGCGCCGACGTGTTCCTCCTCTCCTCCCGCCTCGACCCGCTGCCGAACGTGACCATCGACGCGGCCCTCGCCGGGGTGCCCGTCGTGGCGTTCGACGGCGCGAGCGGGTTCGCCGAGTGGCTCGCGGCCGACCCCCGGCTGTCGGGCCTCGTGGTGCCGCACCTGGACGCCACGGCCGCGGGTGCGCTCGTCCTGGACCTGGCGGACGACCCCGCCCGGCGCCAGGAGCTCGGCCAGGTGCTGCGGTCGGCCGGTCGGCTGGCCTTCGACATGAGCCTGTACGCGGAGCGCCTCGAGGCGCTCGGCGCCGCCGCACGCGCCCGGCGTGACCAGGAGGCCCGCGACGTCGAGACCATCCGCGGTGCCGGTGCGTTCGACCCCGCGCTGTACACCGACCCGTCCCGCGAGGGGGCCGACCCGGGCACGCTGCTCGCCGAGTACGTGCACCGCTCCGCGCTCACGACCCCGCGGGCGCGCCCGCGGACCGGGCTGCTGGTGCGCCGCCCCGTGCCGGGCTTCCACCCGCTGGCGTACGCGGAGCAGGCGCCGGGGTACGACGAGGCCCGCGACGGCGACCCGCTCGCGGACTTCCTGCGTCGCGGCAGGCCCGCGGGACCCTGGCTGCGCGAGGTGCTGGGCCCCGACGCCGCCGAGGTGCGCGGCGACACCGGCGCCCGCGTGCTGGTCCACGGGCACTTCCACTACCCCGAGCTGGTCGACGACCTGCTGACCCGGCTCGCGCTCAACACGCACCCGGTCCACCTGCACCTGACCACCGGCACCCGCGCCGGCGCCGACCTGCTCGAGCAGCGGGTCGCGCAGTCCGGTCTCCCGAGCTGGGAGGTGGAGGTGGTGCCCAACCGCGGGCGCGACCTCGCCCCGCTGCTGACGGGCATCGGCCGTCGGGCGCTCGACCACGACCTCGTGCTGCACGTGCACGGCAAGAAGAGCCCGCACGTCGACCCGGAGGTCGGCGACCGGTGGCGGACCTTCCTCTACGAGAACCTCGTCGGAGGACGCGAGCCGATGCTGGACGTGATCTGCGCCGCGTTCGCCGACCGGCCCGCGCTCGGCCTGGTCTCACCGGAGGACCCGCACCTCAACGACTGGGACCTGAACCGGCCGCAGGGCGAGCGGCTGGCGGCGCGCCTCGGCCTCGCGACCCCGCTCACGACCCACTTCGACTTCCCGCTCGGGACGATGTTCTGGGCGCGGACCGAGGCGCTGCGGCCGCTGCTGGAGGCCGGCTTCGACTGGTCGGAGTACCCGGCCGAGCCGCTGCCGATCGACGGCACGGTGCTGCACGCCCTGGAGCGGCTGGTGCCGTTCGTCGTGGCGGACCGCGGGTTCGGGTACGCGAAGTCGGCGGTGCCCGGCATCGTCCGCTGACCTGCGAGGACGCCCGGCCGCGGCGAACGGGTGAAGTCCGGCGTCGTCCGCACGGCGGCGGGACGAAGCGCCCACCTGGGAACCGGCTGTGCCTCTAGCGTGACGGCACCGATGTCGACCGGGTGCGGCAGCGGCCGGTGCCCGGACACGCAGCGGCTGCGCGCCGCCCCTGCACCCGAGGGGGTCCCATGCAGCTCCACCACCGCGCCCGGCGCGGGCTCCTGGCCGTCGCCGTAGCGGCGGCGACGGCCTTCGCCGCCGCACCCGCGGCCGTCGCCGACGACGCCGACCCCGGCCTGGGCCGGGCGTTCAGCCAGGTCGAGCCGGGCGTGCCCGGCGGCACCGTCGAGGACGACGGCGCCCAGGCGCTCGCGGCGGCGACCGTGCTCGCGGACGCGGACTGGGCGTACTTCCAGGCCGTGAACGTCGCGCGCATCGACGCGGGGGTCGAGCCCGCCAGCCGGAACCCGCGCCTGAACGCGATCGCCGCGGCGTGGGCCACCAAGCAGGCGGCCTCCGGCGGGCTGTCCACCGACCCCTCGCTCGAGAGCAAGCTGCCGGCCGGCTGGTCGGACGGCTACCAGGCCATCTACGCGGGCCCGGCCACGTCCGCCGCCGAGGCGATCCGCGTGGTCGCCCGGGACTACCTCCCGGCCGACACGACGTACCCGACCACCACGGACGTCGGCGTCGCCGTGGCCGAGGTCCCCGGCCCGGACGGCGTGAACTGGTACACGATCTACCAGGTCAGCGCCCGGTACTCCCACAGCTCGCCGCAGGCCGGCGAGTCCACCCTGTACCGGTTCTACCGCCCGTCGTCGGGCACCCACTTCTACTCGACGTCCAAGCGCGAGCGGAACTCCGTGATCCGCGACACCGGGTTCCGGTACGAGGGGCCCGTGGCGTACGTGCTCAAGCCGACGTCGACCGCGTCCGGCTCGCGCGACCTCAACCGGTTCTACCAGCCGGGCACCGGGACGCACTTCTACACGTCCACCACGCGCGAGTACCGGACCGTCAAGACGCTCCCGCAGTACCGCCTCGACGGCGTGACGGGCAAGGTCTACACGACCGCCGGGACGGGCCGCACCGCGATGTACCGGTTCTACCGGCCGGCGTCGGGCACGCACTTCTACACGGCCAGCGCCTCCGAGCGCGACTCGGTGAAGCAGCTCCCGGGCTACACCTACGAGGGCATCGCGTTCTACCTCCGCAAGGCGTCCTGAACGCCACGGTGACCGCGGGTCGGCGCGATCCGCGGTCACCGTCGCCACCTGACCGGCGCGCCTCACCACTCAACTTCTCGCACGGAGCACTCAACTCGGCGCCCGGCACCCCCCTGGGCCCACCCGGTTCGCCCCCGGGCCGCCCTAGCGTGGCGCCGATCGCACCCGCGAGAACACCGCCCCCGCCCGCACGTCGGCCGGGGGCGGCGTCACGAGAGGATGAGGTAACCGATGATGCGCACCCGGACGTGGCGGCGGCTGACCGCCGTCGCCCTGGCACTCGCGACCGCCGGGGTGGGCGTACCGCTCGCCGCCGCCGACGAGGCCCCGGCAGCCGACGAGATCCAGCGGGCGTACGCCCGGTTCGGCGACCCGGTCACCGAGCCCGCGGCACCGGAGGCGTACGGGCCGGCCACCGACGGCACGGAGAGCACGGGCGGCACGGACCCGGCGGACCCCGCGGACGCCGGCGGGGCCCCGCTGCCGACCACCGGCTCGTCCCTGGCCGGCGACGACGCCGGGCCGGTGCCGGACGAGGTGCCGGCCGATGTGCCGGACGACGACGTCGACGGTGCGACGGTCGCGCCGGAGGGCGGCCTCGAGACCTCCGAGGCGCCCGCTGCCGGGTCGACGGCCGCCGTCGAGCACACGGCTGCCGCCCCGGAGGCGTCCGCCGCCGGCGCGGCGACGCCCGTGGCCGTGGCCGCCGCGTCCCGCCCGGCGACGCTGCTGGGGGCGGCGGGCTGGGACTACTTCCGGTCGCTGAACCAGACGCGCCTCGGGGCGCGGGTCGAGCCGGTCGTGCGGCACGGGGCGCTCGGCACCCTGGCCGAGGCCTGGGCCACGCGGCAGGCGTCGCAGGGCACGTGGTCGCTCGACCCGGACATCGCGTCGAAGGTGCCGGGCACGCCGCTCGACGGCTACCAGGCGATCTACCGCATCCCGGCGACGTCGGCGGACGCCGCCATCCGCGCCGCCCGCTCCAGCTACCTGGTCCGGGACGCGGTGGACGCGAACCTCACGGACGTCGGCCTCGCGGTCGTGGAGAGCCCCGGGTACGGCAGCACGAGGTACTACACGATCTACCAGATCGTCGCCGAGTACTCGCACAGCGCCCCGCGCTCCGGCGAGACCACGCTGTACCGGTTCTACCGCCCGTCGTCCGGCACGCACTTCTACTCGACGTCGAAGGGCGAGCGGAACACCGTGATCGGCGACGCCGGCTTCCGGTACGAGGGCCCGGTGGCCTACCTGCTCACGTCGGGCTCCGCGACCGCCGGCGCCCGCGCGCTCCACCGGTTCTACCAGCCCGGTACCGGCACGCACTTCTACACGTCGACCACGCGCGAGTACCAGACGGTCCGGACGTTGCCGCAGTACCGGCTCGACGGCTCCGTCGGCAAGGTGCACACGCGGCCGGCCGCCGGTCTGACGGCGATGCATCGGTTCTTCCGGCCCGCCTCCGGGACGCACTTCTACACCGCGAGCCCGTCCGAGCTGGCCGCCGTGAAGAAGCTGCCGGGGTACCGGTACGAGGGCGTCGCGTTCTACCTGCGCAAGGCCTCCTGAGCCGCTGACGGGACGGCCGCGGTCCCCCCGCGTGGGGACCGCGGCCGTCCCGTCGCGTCCGCCGGGGTCCGGTCAGCCCGCGAGCACCGCCGGCGCCGCCACCGCCCACCGCTGCTCCCAGCTGCCGATCGGCTCGACCCCCGCGGCGGTCAGGGCGTCGTGCCCGAGCACGGAGTAGGCCGGGCGCGGGGCCGGGCGGGCGTAGGCCTCCGCCGTCGTCGGCCGGACGATGGCCGGGTCGAGCCCGGCGGCCCCGACCACCGCCTGCGCGAAGCCGTGCCACGACGTCCGGCCGGAGGACGTGCCGTGGTACGTCCCGGCGGGGGCGCCGGCCTCGACCAGCCGCGCCACGAGGTCCGCCAGGTCGACGGTCCACGTCGGCTGGCCGACCTGGTCGGCCACGACCTCGAGCCCGCCGCGCTCCGCGGCGACGCGGGCGATGGTGCGGGGGAAGCAGGCGCCGTGCGCCCCGTACAGCCACGCGGTCCGGACCACGAGGTGGTCCGGGTTCTCCGCGCGGACGGCCCACTCGCCGGCGGCCTTCGTCCGGCCGTACGCCGACCGCGGCGCCATCGGGGCGGTCTCCGCGTACGGCTCGGTGGCGTCGCCGGCGAACACGTAGTCGGTCGAGATCTGCACGATGCGCGCGCCGGTCCCGCGGGCGGCGCGGGCCAGCAGCTGCGGGCCGACGGCGTTGACCGTGAACGCGTCGTCCTCGTGCTCCTCCGCCGGGTCGACCGCCGTCCAGGCCGCGACGTTCGCGACGACGTCGAACCCCCGCACCGCCCCGGCGACCGCGGCGGGGTCGGTGATGTCGAGGTCCGCGCGGTCGACGCCGGTGACCTCGTGCCCCCGCTCGGTCAGCAGCCCGACCAGGTCCTGGCCGAGCATCCCGTTCGACCCCGTCACCAACCAGCGCACTTCGACTCCCCTCGCCCGGCACGAATGCCCCGAAGCCTACCGGCGCGGCTACGCTGCCAGAGGCCACCGACAGCAGAGAGGACCACCATGACCTACCGCGAGCTCGCCGTCCCGGGTGCCTGGGAGATCACACCCGTCCAGCACGGCGACCCCCGCGGCGTGTTCCTGGAGGCGTTCCAGGGCGGCCCGTTCGCCGAGGCGGTCGGGCACCGGTTCGACCTGCAGCAGGCCAACCTGTCGGTGTCGGCCGCGGGCGTGCTGCGCGGCGTGCACTTCGCGGACGTCCCCCCGGGGCAGGCCAAGTACGTGACGTGCCCGCGGGGCGCCGTGCTCGACGTCGTCGTCGACATCCGGGTCGGGTCGCCGACCTTCGGCACCTGGGACACGGTGCTGCTGGACGACGTCGACCGCCGGGCGATCTACCTGGGCGAGGGCCTCGGGCACGCGTTCTTCTCGCTCGACGACGACTCGACCGTCATGTACCTGTGCTCCACCGGGTACTCCCCGGGCCGGGAGCACGGCATCCACCCGCTCGACCCGGAGATCGGCATCGAGTGGCCGACCACCGACCGGCACGGCAACCCCGTCGCCCCGCAGCTGTCCGCCAAGGACACGGCGGCGCCGACGCTCGCCGAGGCGCGCGAGCAGGGTCTGCTGCCGCGCTACGACGAGGTGCAGGCCTACCTCGACTCCCTGCGGGGCTGAGCCACTCGTGTGAGGTCCCGGTCCGGGGCGCCGGGGGTCCGGTAGCCTCGGGCCGCCCGGCCGTCCGCCCTGGTCGGGCCCCGGTGGCGTGCCGCCGGGCAGCCACCGCAGGAGAACCGACCCGTGGCCGACACCGCGCCGACGCTCGACCACCCCCCCGCACCCGCCGCCGGTGCCCGGCTGCGCCCCGCCGTGCCGCGGCCCCGGCCCCTGCCGGCCCTGGGTGCCGGCGCGCTCGTGGCGGTCGCCGTCGCGCTGCTGCGCACGACCGGCGTCCTCGGCGGGTACCCGGCGCTCGTCGTCGCGTTCCTGCTGGTGCTCGCCGTCCCGAGCTCGCGCCTGGGCTCCAGGCGGCTGCTCCTCGCGGCCGGCTGGGCGGCGGGGCTGCTGCCCGCCCTGTGGTGGTGGGACCTGCCGCTCGGCCAGCTCGGCCGGGTCGGGCTGCTGCTCGCGGTGCTCGCGGGCGGCCTGACCGCCTCGGTGCTGTGGCGCGGGCCGCGCGCCGCGCGGGAGCGGGCCGCCCTGCTGCTGCCCACCTGGCGCGCGGTGGACCTGGCGGTCGCGGCCGCGGCGGCGTTCGGCGCCGTGGCCTGCCGGGGGCTGCTCGCGGTGCGTGACGGCGCGCAGGCGCTCGCCGCCGTGCAGCCGGCGTGGGACAACTCCGCGCACGTCGACATGGTGCTCATGCTGCGGCGGGCGGGCGCCGTCATCCCCTCGCTCGCCGCGCCGGCGGGCGGCGGGACGTGGAAGTTCGCGGACTACCCCGAGGGGCACCACGCCGTCGTCGCCACCGTCATGGAGCTGCTCGGCACCGCGACCCCGGGCTCGGCGGCGGACGAGATGGTGCTGTACGCCCGGGCGCAGGGCTTCGTGCTCGCGGCGGCGGCCGTCGTCCTCGTGGCCGGGTTGTGCGCGCTGCCCACGGCACCGCGCCGGCCGGCTGCGACCGTGCTGGCCGCCGCCGGCGTCTCCGCCGTGTACCTCGTCGGGCCCGGTGCGTCCGCGTACACGTCGGGGTTCCCCAACTTCGTGCTGGGCTGCGCGATGGCAGGGGCCGTCCTGCTCCTCGCGGTGACCGTCCCCCGGCCGCTGACGCCCGTCCCGCTGGCGGCGATCGGCGGCCTGCTCGTGGGCGTCGCGCACTCCTGGGTGCTCCTGCTGGCGCTCGCGCTGCCCGCCGCGGCGCTCGTCGCGCTCCCGCCGCGGCGGGCCGCCTGGCGCGCCCCGCGCCAGGACGTCGTGCTGAGCGCCCTCGTGGTCGTCCTCACGGCCGGCGGCGGCGTCGTCGCGCTGCTCACCCTGCGGCGCCTGGCGGCCGCGGACGTGCTGGTGATCCCGGGCGGGATCGCGGTCCCCGGCGCCGGCCTCATGCTCGCCGTGTGCCTGGCGGCGGTCGCGGCCGCGCTGCTCACCGGGGCGGGCCGGACGCGCCGGACCCCGTGGACGGCGGTCGTGCCGGCGGCCGGCCTCGCCACCGCGGGCGCGGTCGGCGTCCTCCAGCTGCGCAGCACCGGGGAGCTGAGCTACTACTTCTGGAAGCTGTTCCTCGGCGTCGCGCTCGTCGCCGTCGTCGCGCTGGCGGTCGCGCTCCTCGGCCGGTCGCCGCGGCGCGGCGGCCCGCGGGTGCCGCGCTGGCAGTCCGTCGCCGCGGTGGCCGTCGGCTGCCTGGCACTCACCCAGCTCCACGGGCTGACCGGCCGGTCGACCGGCGAGCTGCGCGTCACGCCGGACCAGGTCGCGCGCGCGGACGCCCTGCTCCGCGCGGCCGAGACCGCCGCCGCGACCGGCCGCCCGGACGTGGTCTACGTGCGCGCGGACGACGCGATCCACCCGGTCAACGCCCAGCAGTGGCTGCTCGCGCTGACCGGCACGTGGACGTCGGCCACCGAGGCGGGCGCCACCGAGCTGCTCGCGGCCGCCACCCCCGCCGACGTCGCCGCCATCGCGCTGGCGCGCGGCGCGACCGTGGTCGTCGCCCCGCAGGACGTCGCCGCGCTCGGGCTCGAGGACGCCCCGGCGGACCAGGTGGTCACCTGGGGCTGACGGGCCGCCCCACGTCCGCGGACCACGCGCGCAGCGCGAGGACCAGGGCGCCGGTCAGCACCAGCAGCGACACCGCCGAGCCGACCACGAGCGCGACGACAGCCACCATGGTCAGCTCGCCCGGCAGGACCGCCGCCACGACCAGCGCCACCGCGCCGGCGACCCAGCCCACGACGACCGCCCGCTCACCGGCGAGCGCCAGCAGCGCCTGCGCGGCGAGCTGGGCGAGCATGAACAGCGCGCCGGACAGCGCCAGCAGCGTCACGACCGTGCGGCTCACGCCGAACCCGTCGCCGAACAGCAGCGGCACCAGCACCTCGCCCCAGGCCCACACCGCGGCCGTGCCGCCGACGCCGATCGCCGCGGTCGCGGCCGTCACCAGCCCGAGCCGCCGCCGGTAGCCCGCGACGTCCCGCAGCCCGACCATCGCGGCGAGACCGGGCAGCAGCACCGCCTGCACGGCGGAGAACATGAACACCGGGACGCGGGCGATCGTGAGCGCCGCGAGGAACTGCCCGCTCAGCACCTCCTGCTCCGGGGTGGCACGCAGCTGGACCACCAGCGGGCCGGCGTTCGCCAGCAGCTGGGACGCGAGCGACGCGACCACGAGCACCGCGACCGCACGTCGGACCGCGCCGGCGTCCGGCGGCTCCCCGGCGTCGACGAGGCCCGCGCGCCGCGGGGTCGTCGCGAGCACGGCGAGCAGCGGGGCGACCACCAGCACGAGCCCGAACGCCCACACCTCCCGGACGCCGGCGAGCGCGAGGGCGCCGGCCCCGGCCATCCGGAGCAGGCCGTCCACCACGAACTGGGCGCCGTAGCTGCCGTACCTGCCGTTGCCGGCCAGCAGCCCGCGCGCGACGTACGCGACCGCCATCCCGAGCAGGGCCCCGACCAGCAGCGGCACCAGCGTCGCGTCGCCGTGGAACAGGCGCCGCGTCAGCAGCGGCCAGGCCACCAAGCAGACCAGCGCGACGGCGCCGAGCAGCACCGCCGCGACGCGGCCCACGAGCCGCACCACGCCGTCGTTGCCGCGGCCGAGCGCCCGCAGGGACGCGGTCGTGCGGCCGAGCTCCTGCTCGAACGGCAGGAACAGGCCGATGCCGACGGCGTTGAGCAGCGTCCACAGCACCGACAGCGGCGCGAACGCGGCGGGGCCGAGCGCCTGGCCCGCCACCCCGAGGAACACGTACGCGGCGAGGCCGTAGACCCCGAGACCGGCGGCGACGGACAGGAACCCGAGCCGGCCCGAGAGCAGGGTGCCGAGGCGGGAGCGGGCAGCAGGGGGCTCGGCGGGGCTCGGCACAGCGGACACCCTACCGGCGGGTACGCGGCGCTCCCCGGGCCCTCCGGGAGGACCGGCACGGCCGTGCGCCACGGCGACCGGCGCCCCGGACCAGGCCTGACGCGCCCCCGCCGCCCCTATACTCGGGTCCGCCCACGACCCCAGCGTCGCCTCCGTCCGTGGAAGGTCCCCGCATGCCCGACCGGATGCCGCCGCGCACCGCCAGCACCCCGGCGCCCGGTCGCCGGACCTCCCGGCTCCAGCAGGTGGTGGACCGCGTCCCCGGCGGCTGGCGGTGGACGGGCGTGGGCCTGCTGCTCCTCGCCCTCACCGCGTGCTGGTCCGTGGCGACCCCGCTGATGTCCTCCCCGGACGAGCCGAGCCACGTGGTGCGGGCCGCGGGCGTGGTCCGCGGGCAGGTGTCGCTGGAGCTGCACGAGCCGCAGTCCGGTGCCGCGGCTCCGGGCCTCGCGGGCCTCGTGGAGCTGCCGTCCGACTACGCCGCGTCGGTGAACCTGCCCAACTGCTTCGCGTTCCAGCCCACCCAGTCCGCCGACTGCCAGCAGGACCTGCCGCCGGCGGACGGCACCGTCGTGGTCGAGACGTTCGCGGGCCAGTACCCGCCGCTGTACTACGCGCTCGTCGGCTGGCCCTCGCTGCTGCTGCCCGCGGACGCCGGGATCATGGCGATGCGGCTCGTCAGCGCGCTGCTCACCTCCGTGCTGGTCACCTGGGGCCTGGTCCGCCTGACGCGCATCGAGGGCAACCGGGGCGGCATCTGGGGGGCGTCGGTCGCCCTCACGCCGATGTGCCTGTTCCTCGGGGCCACGGTGAACCCCTCGGGGTTCGAGATCGCCGCCGCCTTCACGTTCTGGACGGCGTGCCTCGCCCTCGTGCTGGACCGCCGCCCCGTGCCGACCTCCGCGCTCGTGCAGGCCGTGGTCGGCGGCGGGCTGCTCGTGACGACCCGCTCGTCCGGCCCCGTGTGGGCGCTGGCGATCGTGGTGGTCGCCCTCGTGGCCGCGCCGGCGGGCCGCTGGCGCGCCGTGCTGCGGCACCCGCGCATCTGGTGGTTCGCCGGCGCGACCGCCGTCGCCTGCGCGCTGGGTGCCGGCTGGCTGCTCACGCACCCGGCGGTCGTCACGACCCACGACGCCTACCCGCACCTCGCGGACCTGCGCGCCGCGGTGCTCGGGGTGCTCGGCTTCGGCTCGCAGTACCTGCTCAACATGATCGGCGACTTCGGCTGGCTCGACGCACCCTCGCCGCCCGTCACGGTCATCGCCTGGTACGCGGCGACCGGCGCCGTGCTGCTCGTCGCGCTCGGCGCCCGGCGTGCCGCGCGGACGCGGGTCGCGCTCGTCCTGCTCGTGCTCGGCACCGCGGCCGCGCCGCTCGCCCTCCAGGTCCCGACGGCCGCCGACACGGGGCTGATCTGGCAGGGCCGCTACGCGTTGCCGATCGCCGTCGGCGTGCCGCTGCTCGCGGGCCTGCTCGCCTCGGCCGCGCCCGCCGGCGAGGCGGACCTCGTACGCCGGCTCGCCCGCGCGACGCTCCCCGTCGTGGTCGTGGGCCAGGTGGCGGCGTTCTACTGGGGCTCGCGCCGGTACGCCGAGGGGGCGGACGGGGACCTCATCACCCTGCACCCCGACTGGCAGTCCCCCATCTCCTACCTGCCCGGCGTCGCGCTGTACGGGGCCGTCGCCGTCGCGCTCGGCCTGTGCGCCTGGGCGTACCTGCGCCCGCTGCCGGAGCCGGCGGCCGACGTCGCGCCCGCGCCGCCGGCCGGTCACGGGGCGGCGCAGGCCGCTCCCGCCGTCGGAGGCTGACCCGGCGGCCGGCCCGGGCCGCGCCCGGCTCGCCGGCGTC